>NZ_CP043051.1:2665000-2965000 GCF_008121495.1 Mediterraneibacter gnavus ATCC 29149
AGGAAGTTCTGCGGATACAACGGCAAAGGAGCAGAAACAACAGGAAACACCTGAGAAGATCAAGATCCAGTCTCTGAATGCAAACGGAGAAGAAATTTCTCTGGAAGTACCATATGATCCGGAACGTATCGCTGTTTTGGATATGGCAGCACTGGATATCCTGGATAATCTTGGTGTTGGAGACAAAATAGTAGGTTCTGCATCTACTTCTCTGGAGTACCTTTCTGATTATGTGGATAATGAAAAGGTTGCAAATCTGGGAACGATCAAAGAGGCAGATCTGGAGGCTGTGATGGAGTGTGAGCCGGAAGTGATTTTCATCGGCGGACGTCTGGCTTCTTCCTATGACGCGCTCAGTGAAATTGCACCGGTTGTATACCTTTCGGCAGATGTGGAGACAGGTGTCGTAAAAAGCGTGACAAAAAATGCAGAGACGATTGCTTCTATGTTTGGGCTGGAAGATGAAGTAAAAGAAAAGACAGCCGGTTTTGATGAAAGAATTGAAGCATTGGCAGAAAAAGCAAAAGGGCATACAGCACTGGTAGGAATGACTACAAGCGGAAGCTTTAACTTAATGGGAAATGACGGAAGATGCTCCATTATCGGAGTGGAGATCGGATTTGACAATCTGACAGCTGCTGAAAGTACCTCAACACATGGAAATGAAGCTTCATTTGAAACAGTTGTCGAGAAAAACCCAGAGTATATTTTCGTGATGGATCGTGATCAGGCAATCGGGGCAGACGGGGCACAGACGGCAAAAGAAATTATGGAAAATGAACTTGTTATGCAGACAGATGCTTACAAAAATGGAAAAATCATCTATCTGGAACATCCGGCAGTATGGTACACTGCGGAAGGCGGAATCACTGCACTGGATGTGATGCTTTCTGATCTGGAGGAGTCCCTGTAAAAAGTTGTTGTGTGCATTATCCTCAAATTGTGGTACAATAGAATCAGTCTGAAATCCTGTTTTCAAAGATGGAGACAGATGAATTTATAGAACAAAGAGAGGTAATGAAAATGGAAGAACAATATACAGAAGGATGTTCCGAAGAGTCCTGTGCAGGATGTTCTCATTCCGGTTCCTGTGAAAGCCAGAAGCAGAATGCAGGCAATACGGCGCCATCCAAAGCACCGGCAAATGTAGGTTCCCAGGTGAAAAAAGTGATTGGAGTCATCAGCGGAAAGGGTGGCGTTGGAAAATCGCTGGTAACAGCTTCCCTGGCACGTATGATGATCGAAAAAGGATATACGGCAGGAATTTTGGATGCAGATATTACAGGTCCATCCATTCCGAAGATGTACGGAGTGCACGAGATGGCAATCGGAAACGAGATGGGAATGCTTCCGTGCAGCGCACCGGATGGAACAAGGATCATGTCCGTCAACCTGCTTTTGGAAGAGGAGGACACACCGGTCATCTGGAGAGGTCCTGTGATCGCAGGCGTTGTGACACAGTTCTGGTCAGATGTGATGTGGGGAGATTTGGATTATCTGTTCGTTGACATGCCTCCCGGAACGGGAGATGTTCCGTTGACTGTATTTCAGTCCCTGCCTGTGGATGGAGTTGTGATCGTCACCTCTCCGCAGGATCTGGTACAGCTGATCGTAAAGAAGGCGTACAACATGGCAAAACAGATGAACATTCCGGTTCTTGGAATCGTGGAAAACTACAGTTACATCAAATGTCCGGACTGCGGAAAAGAGATCAAAGTGTTCGGTGAGAGTCATATTGACGAGATTGCAAAAGAACTGGGAGTACCGGTACTTGGCAAGATGCCGATCGACACTGCGATTGCAGAAGCAGTAGAAGCAGAAAAATTTTATGAAGTGACGAACCCGTATTTGAAAGAAATCGATTTGTAGCGGGCTGGGAAAGAAAAGAAGGCTTGTGCTGGAAATGTGCGGAAATATGCCGTCGTCTCAAAGTGCTGAATCTTTGAGGCGGCGGCTTTTTATCACAGATTTTTATAACTGAATATTTTTGAACAGATCTCCAAGGCTTGTACCGATCTCTTCGGCTTTTGGAATCTCAACTTTTTCTACAACTTCTTCTTCCGGTTCTTCCAAAGCTTTCATGCTCAGGCTGATCTTGCCGTCTTTAATACCGATGACTTTGACCTGAACTTCATCTCCTACATTCAAAACAGCTGCAGGATTCTTGACGCGTTTTTGAGAAATCTGAGAAACATGTACCAGTCCGGAAAGACCGTTTTCCAGTTTGACAAATGCACCGTAGTTCTGTAATGTCTCTACAGTACCGGACATAACCGTACCGATTGGGATACTTGCGATCTGTGCTTCTTTTTCTTTTCTTTCTTTTTCTTTGAGAAGCTCACGGGCGGACAGTACAAGCCGGTTGCCTGCCTGATCTACATCGATCACTTGAACTTCCACATCTTTGAGCAGGTAAGTCTCCAGATCTTCAATGTAAGAAAGGGAGAGTTTGGATGCCGGAATAAATCCGCGCAGTCCTTCTACCATGGCAATGGCACCGCCATTTACGATTCCTTCGATCTTAACAGGGAGGATCGTTTTCTTTTCCATATATTCCAAAACCCTGTTCCATGGATTGGCATCGTCAAAATGATCTTCGTAATCAGCCATTGTCTCTGTGTGTCCTTCGTTTGTCAGTAATTCTTCTGTTCTTAATTCTTCGCTCATCGCTGCACCTCGACTTTCTAAAACTTTAAAACAAAAATCTCTTAAAACAGAAGATTTTTGCTTTGCATTAAAGACAGTATAGCATATGTTTTATCAAAAAGACACGGAATCTTGAAATTTGGGTTGACGAAATCTGGAAAAAATGGCAAGCTACATATAGGTTACTGTTCACACCAATAACCACTATAGAAGAAAATAAGCAAAGGAAGTTTGGATTGATATGAATAACGGAGTGAGTAATAATAAAGTGTATGTAGTAGGGCATAAAAATCCAGATACAGATTCGATTTGTTCTGCGATCGCCTATGCTGATTTGAAATCTAAGATCACGGGAGAAGATTATAGTCCAAGGCGAGCGGGACAGCTCAATGAAGAGACGCAGTATGTGCTGGATCATTTTCAGGTTGAGGCACCGAAGCTGTTGTCGGACTTAAGAGTGCAGGTCAAAGATGTAGAACTGCGTAACATTGAAGGAATCAAGGGAAGTGTTTCCATCAAGAGTGCGTGGAAATCTATGAAAGAGCTGAATATCAAGACGCTTCCTGTGACAAGGGACAGCAAACTGGAAGGTCTGATTACCATTGGAGATATCGCGACTTCTTACATGGATGTGTATGACAGCGGGATTCTCTCCAAGGCAAGGACGCAGTACCGGAATATTGCATCGACCATTGATGGAACCATCATTGCAGGAAATCCACACAGCTATGTGTTGAACGGAAAAGTCGGGATTCTTGCATCAAGCCGAAAGCTGATGTCGGAATTTGTGGAAGAAAATGATCTGGTGATCTTAGGAGACCGCCAGGAGGCACAGCAGCATGCCGTCGATTTGAATGTGAGCTGTATGGTGGTGTGTAACGGAGCACGTGTAGGAGAAGAGATTTTAAAACAGGCAGAAGAAAAAGAAATCGTGATCATTTCTTCTCCGCATGATGCATTCACGGTCGCACGTTTGATCAACCAGAGTATTCCGGTGAAGCAGTTTATGACAAGAGAGGGGATCGTGTCTTTCCAGATGGATGACTATGTGGATGATGTCAAAGATGTGATGGCACGCAGGAGATTCCGTGACTTCCCAATCCTGGATGAGGCAGGCAATTTCCTGGGATTTATTTCCAGAAGAAGATTGCTCAACAGCCGCAGAAAACAGGTGATCCTGGTGGATCACAATGAAAAAAATCAGGCAGTGGACGGTGTGGAAGAAGCAGAGGTTCTGGAAATCATCGATCACCACCGTCTGAGCAGTATTGAAACGATGGGTCCGGTATTTTTCCGAAATCAGCCGGTTGGATGTACCGCTACGATCGTTTATCAGATGTATCAGGAAGAGGGAGTAGAAGTAGAGCCGGTGATCGCATCACTCCTTTGCTCGGCGATCATTTCCGATACCCTGATGTTTCGGTCTCCGACTTGTACACCGTTGGATGAAAGATCTGCGAGGAAACTGGCAGAGATCGCAGGGATTGATATTGAGAAGCTGGCACTGGAGATGTTTAATGCAGGAAGTAATCTGAAAGGAAAAACAGCTGAAGAAATCTGTTTCCTGGATTTCAAACAGTTTACAGTCAACGATATCAACTTTGGAGTTGGTCAGATCAGCTCTATGAGCGCAGAAGAGCTGCGTGAGATCAAAACAGAAGTATCCGCTTATCTGGAACAGGCAAGAAAGACACAGGGGCTGGATATGATCTTCTTTATGCTGACCAATATTGTCGCAGAATCTTCAGAACTTTTATGCGCCGGAAACGGAGCAAGAGAAAAGATGATCTCTGCGTTTGATCTGAAAGGAAATCCGGAGATGATCGAGCTAAAGGGTGTGGTGTCCAGAAAGAAACAGCTTGTACCGACACTGGTTTCGGCACTGCAGCAGTAGAAGGAGCAAAAAATGGGAAAACAAGTATGGAAAGCCGGGAATATGGTATATCCACTCCCGGCAGTGATGGTGAGTACGGCGGACAAGTCCGGAAAGAGCAATATTCTGACGATCGCATGGACGGGCACGATTTGCACTAATCCGGCGATGGTTTATATTTCTGTCCGTCCGGAGCGATATTCGTATCATATGTTAAAAGAGAGTGGAGAATTTGTTATCAATCTGACAACGGAGCAGCTTGCAAAAGCAACCGATTATTGCGGAGTACGTTCCGGAAAGGATGTGGACAAATGGAAAGAGGCACATCTGACACCGGCAAAAGCAGAAAAGCTTCAGTATGCACCGGTGATCGAAGAGTGTCCGGTCAATATCGAATGTAAAGTTACAGAAGTGAAAAAACTGGGAAGCCACCATATGTTTCTGGCGGAAGTTCTGGCAGTACAGATTGATGAGCAGTATTTGAATGAAAAGAATAAGTTTGAGCTGAATAAGACAGGACTGATGGCATATTCGCATGGAGAGTATCTGTCTCTCGGGAAGAAGATCGGGACATTTGGGTACAGTGTGAAAAAGAAAAAGACGAAACATAAGAAAAAGAAAAAATAAGAAAAAGAACATCCCCGTGGAAGCAAAGTATGAAAACTTTTGAGTTCTGCGGAGATGTTCTTTTTAGTCACTGTTTCCCGAAATCTATTTTATAAAGTCTCAACAAATCTGTCAAATGCAGCGAGTCCTTCGTCTGTGCATTTGTAAACACCGGCATCTTCCAGGACCTGACAGAAGACCTTTCCGACTTCCTGTTCCAGAATATGCGTGACATTTTCTGCGTTGATCTCCGGATAGGACGGTAGGAAACTTTCGGTCCAGTCCGCGTGCTTTGCAATGGTCTCATTGCTTCTGATGTCTTTTTTCTCAAGAATATAAGTCTTTAACAGCTCCAGCTCATCTTTGAGACGTGCAGGGAGTACAGCAAGCCCCATGACTTCGATCAGACCGATATTTTCTTTTTTGATATGATGCAGTTCTTTGTGAGGATGGTATACTCCGAGCGGATGTTCCTCTGTGGTAATGTTGTTTCTCAAAGTCAGATCCAGCTCATATTTTCCATCCCGCATTCTGGCGATCGGCGTGATCGTATTGTGAGGCTGTCCGTCTGTTTCAGCAAAAATGAAAGCAGCTTCATCTGTATATCCTCGCCATGCCTGCAGAATGTGGTCTGCAAGGTCGATCACTCTGGTCACATCCTCAGACTGCAGACGGATCACAGAGAGCGGCCATTTTACGATGCCTGCTGTGACATCTTCAAAGCCCTTGACAGTAAACTCCTGGATGACAGGCGCTTTTTCCATGGCAAAGGTATAATGTCCGCCCTGGAAGTGGTCATGGCTTAAAATAGAACCGCCTACGATCGGAAGATCTGCATTGGATCCGAGGAAATAGTGCGGGAACTGTTTGATAAAATCAAACAGCTTGACAAAGGTCTGGCGCTCGATCTTCATCGGAGTATGTTCTCCGTTGAACACGATACAGTGCTCATTGTAGTAGACATAAGGAGAATACTGGAATCCCCACTTGCTGTCATTGACCGTGATCGGAATGATGCGGTGATTCTCTCTGGCCGGGTGATCGAGGCGCCCTGCATACCCCTCGTTCTCCATACAGAGCTGACATTTCGGGTAAGCCGAAACAGAAGCATTGCGCGCAGCGGCAATGGCTTTCGGATCTTTTTCCGGTTTGGACAGATTGATGGTAATATCCAGTGTTCCGTAGTCTGTGTCTACATTCCATCTGCGGTCCTTTTTGATCCGGTACCGGCGGATGTAATCGCTGTCCTGACTGAACTTGTAATAAAACTGAGTGGCGGATTCCGGAGATTCCTGATAATGTCTCCAGAAGTCGTTCTGAACCTGAGCCGGACGCGGCAGCAGGCAGTTCATCAGTCTGGTGTCGAACAGATCACGATAGCCGATGCTGTCTTCAATGATGCCGCGTGTAACAGCCTCCTTAAGGAGATCGGCAAGGATGTCTTTCAGCACAAGATCTGTCAGATCACAGGAGACATCTTCCCAGTTGTCTTCATGGAATACATCCAAAAGTAAGTTTGTAGTGTAAATACGTTCACATTCCGGAGTCAGTCCGGTATCAATGCCGTACTGTACCAGTTTTTTGATAGATTCATATAACATGGATAAATTCCTTCTTTCTTAGAGAGTCTCCAGTTTCTGTGCACCGCTTCCGATATCAACGGTGTAGAATTCGGCTTCGTGTCCGACCTTTTCTTTATATGCAGGTCCGATAGTATTGATGAAAGTATCGACAGCGTCATTTTTTACGATACTTACGGTACATCCCCCGAATCCGCCGCCTGTGATACGGGAACCTACAACACCCGGAATCTGCCATGCAAGATCGACCAGGATATCGATCTCTTCACAGGATACTGCGTAATCATCTCTTAAAGAGATGTGGGACTGATTCATCAGTTCGCCGAAACGCTCGATGTTGCCTGCTTTTAATGCAGATACCGCTTCGATGGTACGCTGGTTTTCATAAACTGCGTGTTTCGCACGTTTCTGCTCTACAGGATCTGTGATCACTTCTTTGAATTTTTCAAAGGTATCGATGTCCAGATCACCAAGAGCGTTGATATCCAGTTCTTCCTGAAGAAGAGAGAGCGCATGGCTGCATTCCTGACGTCTCTGGTTGTACTGAGAGTCAACAAGACTGTGTTTTACTTTACTGTTTGTGATGATGATCTTGGCGTCTTCCAGTTCTACCGGTGCATACTCATAGGAGAGTGTGCCGGTATCCAAAAAGATCGCGCAGTCTTTTTTGCCCATGGCAACTGCAAACTGATCCATGATTCCGCAGTTGCATCCGTTGAAGTTGTTCTCAGAGTACTGTCCGATCAGTGCGATGTCGGTCATGCTTAAGGCATCAAATCCGCAGAGATCTTTTGCGATTACTCCGGTCAGAACTTCCAGGGATGCGGAAGAGGACAAACCGGAACCGTTCGGAATATTTCCGTAGATCACAAGATCCATTCCACAGTCTACAGAGTATCCTTTTTCTTTTAATGCCCAGAGAACTCCAAGCGGATAGTTTGCCCAGTTGTATTCCGGCTTGTTGGTCAGATCGTCAAGAGTGGCAGTGATCACACCGAGATGATCCAGATTCATAGAATAGAGACGCAAGATACGGTCACTGCGCTTTTTGGCGATTCCGTATGTACCAAGTGTCAGCGCACATGGAAATACGTGTCCTCCATTGTAATCTGTGTGTTCTCCGATCAGATTCACGCGTCCCGGAGAGAAATAAAAACCGGCATCTTCTGTGCTGCCGAAAAGTTCTTCAAATTTTTTCATCAAACGTTCTTTCATGATGTTGATTCCTCACTTTCCATAGAGACTGAGTATTTTTACAAGTTTATTATAAAAATCAGACTGAAAAAAGTCTATAAAAAATACGTGCATATATATGGAATTATGTTGTATAATAGAGGCGAAGAACAGATTTGGGGAAAGGAAAGAAGAGCGTGGAACAGACATACAAATACTCCTATAAAGTAGGAGATAATCTTCTGAGTTCTCTTTCCGTTTATAATGTGGGATATCAGCAGTGCGGACCGGAGCAGCAGTGGGGACCGGGAATCCGGGATCATTATTGTATCCACCATATTATTTCGGGAAAGGGGACCTATGTGGCAGATAAAAAAGTATATCATCTGGGAGAGGGAGACAGTTTTATTCTGTATCCGGATACAGAGGTCAAGTATTATGCAGATCCGGATGATCCGTGGGAGTACGCATGGGCAGGATTTATGGGAACCGATGCGGCTGTGATGGTACGGGCAACTGATTTTGCGAGAAAACGGCCGGTGATCGGAAGGGATAAGATTCCGGGAGATTTGATCTGGCGGCAGCTGGAGCAGATCTATCAGGTGAGAGGAACGACATATGAAGCGGCAGCAGCTATGACAGGAGCTCTTTATACCATGCTGTCCGTGTTTATTCACTATGCGGAAAAAGAAGAGAAAAAAGACGACCTCCGGCAGGTTTATGTGGAGCGGGCAAAGGATTATATTGCATCCAGTTACTCCTATCCGATCACGGTGGAGGATGTAGCGGATTATACGGGGATCAGCAGAAGTTATCTCTTTCGTGCATTTCAAGCATATCAGAAGCAGTCCCCAAAAGAATATCTGACGGAATATCGAATCCGTCAGGCATGCCATCTTCTCAGGGAGACCGGGCTTTCCGTTGCATCCATTGCGTATTCGGTAGGATTTGAAGATAATCTGTATTTTTCCAAGGCATTCAAAAAGAAGATGCAGATGAGTCCGTCCCAGTACCGGAAGAATCACATGCCATAAATTCAGGAAAAGCCGCATATACTGGCAATAACGAGAAAAAAGGATTGTGAGTCAATTGCGTTGGAAATGGATGGGGAGAGTGCTGACAGTTACCTATGTTTTTTTGTTGCTGGGGATTCAGCCGTTTGTGGATATTCCGGCAGAGAGGGAAGTACAGTCTGTGAGTGCGGATGTGGAGCAGACAGAAGAAATCAGACCAAAGATCGCACTGACTTTTGATGACGGACCGAGTGCAGCGTATACAGAGAAACTTCTGGACGGGCTGAGAGAGCGGGATGTGCATGCTACGTTTTTCCTGATCGGAGAGAATATTGAAAAAGGCGACAATGCTCTGCTGGTGAGGCAGATGGCAAGAGACGGACATCTGATTGGAAATCACACGTATCATCATGTTCAGCTGACGAAGATCAAAGAAGAGGAAGCGCTCAAAGAGCTGGAGGAGACGAACCGTCTGATCGAGAAGATCACGGGAAATCCGGTAGAATATGTAAGACCTCCTTTTGGAGAATTTCCAAAGGGACTTTCCGCAAAAATTTCCATGATCCCGGTTATGTGGACAGTGGATCCGCTGGACTGGTCTGTAAAAGATACAGAGAAAATTGTCAGCAAAGTAGTGACGCAGGCAAAAGAAAATGATATGATTCTGTTACATGACTGTTACGGAACCTCTGTGGAGGCGGCCTTGCAGATCATAGACAGACTGAAAGAAAAAGGATTTGAATTTGTGACGGCAGACAGATTGCTTCTGCCTTAGAAATAGAGGAGATATATTAGATGAATGAATATTCCAGAACAGAACTTTTGATCGGAGAAGAGGGGATGGGGAGACTTAAGCAGGCGACTGTCATGGTATTTGGTGTCGGCGGCGTAGGCTCTCACTGTATTGAGGCACTTGCAAGAAGCGGTGTGGGCAGGCTGATCCTGATCGATAATGACAAGGTTTCTCTGACGAACATCAACCGGCAGTCGATCGCATATCACAGTACCATCGGACGGATGAAGACGGAAGTGATGCGGGAGCGGATCCGGGATATCAATCCGGAGATTGTTGTAAAGACTTATGAGACCTTTGTACTGCCGGATAATGTGGAGGAATTGTTTGAAGAAACTCCGGATTATATCATTGATGCCATCGATACGGTAACGGCAAAGCTGGCGATCGCGGAACTGGCGCAGAGAAGGGAGATCCCACTGATCAGCAGTATGGGAACCGGCAACAAGCTGCATCCGGAACTGTTTGAAATCACAGACCTGTCAAAGACCAGTATGTGTCCGCTCTGTAAAGTGATGCGGCGGGAACTGAAAACAAGAGGGATTCGACATCTGAAAGTATTGTATTCACCGGAAAAACCAGTCGATACGTCCGGACGTGAGACCGGAGAGGACAAAGGAGCGCGCCGTGTACTTCCGGGCAGCATTTCCTTTGTACCGCCGGTGGCAGGGCTTTTGATCGCAGGAGAGGTCATCCGCGAGATCAGCGGTGTCTGAAATATACAGAAGCCGGCAGGAGGAAGAGTATGGATTTATTTGATTATATGAGAGAAAAAACACAGGAGCAGGAATCTCCCCTGGCATCCAGAATGCGTCCGCAGACGCTGGAAGAAGTGGTAGGACAGCAGCATATCATAGGGAAAGACAAGCTTTTGTATCGTGCGATCAAGGCGGATAAGCTGGGATCGATCATTTTTTACGGACCTCCGGGAACAGGAAAGACGACTCTTGCAAAGGTGATTGCACATACGACCAGTGCGGAGTTCAAGCAGATCAATGCCACAGTAGCGGGAAAAAAAGATATGGAGCAGGTGGTAAATGAAGCGAAAGAACTGCTCGGAATGTATCGCAAAAAAACGATCCTGTTTATTGACGAGATCCACAGATTTAACAAGGGACAGCAGGACTATCTGCTTCCATTCGTGGAGGACGGTACCATTACCTTGATCGGAGCAACAACGGAAAATCCGTATTTTGAAGTCAATGGTGCGTTGATTTCCCGATCCAGTGTATTTGAATTAAAATCTCTGGAGAAAGAAGATATTCGCACTCTGTTGAAACGTGCGGTTTATGATGAGAATAAGGGAATGGGAAGTTTTCATGCAGAAATCGACGAGGATGCGCTGGAGTTTCTGGCAGATGTATCCGGCGGAGATGCAAGAAGTGCGCTCAATGCCATTGAGCTTGGTGTTTTGACGACAGAGCGCAGTGAGGACGGCAAGATTCATATTACGCTGGATGTGGCGTCAGAATGTATTCAAAAGCGGGTTGTGCGCTATGATAAGGGCGGAGACAATCATTATGATACGATTTCCGCATTTATCAAAAGTATGCGGGGATCTGATCCCGATGCTGCAGTGTATTATCTGGCAAAAATGCTGTATGCAGGAGAAGATATCAAATTTATTGCCCGCAGGATCATGATCTGTGCAGCAGAGGATGTGGGAAATGCAGATCCTGTGGCACTCACGGTGGCTGTCTCCGCAGCACAGGCAGTGGAGCGGATCGGGATGCCGGAGGCACAGATTATTTTATCGCAGGCAGTACTGTATGTGGCGACTGCGCCAAAAAGTAATTCGGCGGTCAATGCGATTTTTGCGGCAAATGAAAATGTACGGCAATATAAGACCACGGTTCCGTCACATCTGCAGGATGCACATTACAAGGGTTCTAAAAATCTGGGACATGGGATCGGATATAAATATGCACATGACTATCCGAATCATTATGTAGAACAGCAGTATCTTCCGGATGAAATCAAAAACGCCAGGTTCTACGAACCCGGCGATCTTGGCTATGAAAAACAGATCAAAGAGCATTTACAAAAGCTTCGTGAGCAGTAGGGTATAGATATCCTGGCTCTGGGAAGCCCAGTTTCCGGCAATGGCTTCAGCTTCTGATTCGGTAGGAACCGTGAGTTTCAGATCGATCAGGCTGAAGCCGTTTTCTACAATCTGACAGCAGACCTCATATTCATGGTTGGTGTTCAGATAGTAGTCGGACTTGACAGAAACCTCTTCTTTCAGATCATACTTCTTTTCTTTGAGAAATTCATCAATATCCCGCTGAATGGCAGGGGAAATCTTGTTTTTAAAGTATTGGATGGTGTCCAGACCGTTGTCTGTCAGATGATACAGAGTACGGTTGTGGGTCGTTTCCACGCGGAGCAGTCCGGAATGTTCCATTTCAGCGAGTGTTTCCTGAAGCTTAAAATAAGTTGTGTATTCTTTTTCCAGAATAAATTCGGAAATCTGTGAAGTTGTCAATGGAAAATCCACTTTATCCAGCATGTACAATACGATCAGTTTATACAGTGTATAAGTTTCAGACATAGTACTCCTTTCCCTGCCAGATATCCTGTTCTTTCAGGTGGCTGTGAAGCTGATTTAATACGGTTCTTTTATTGCTTGTCCAAAGAGGGGCGATCAAAAGGTCTTTCGGTCCGTCTCCGGTCAGGCGATGAATCACGATCTCTGGATTCAAATGTGCGATACAGGTGCCGAGAAACTGAATATAATCCTGCATATCGGGAATATAAAAGGGGTGTTTTTCATAGTCGGCTGCAAGGTCTGTGTGGGTTAAGACATGGAGCAGCTGCAGTTTGATCCCCTGAATATCCATATGATTGAGATAGTGGATCGTATCCAGCATATCGTCTTTCGTCTCACCCGGCAGATACAGAATCGTATGAACAATTACCGTGATGCCGATGGCGCGAAGTTCTTTTACTGCCTGTTCAAATACTGAAAGCTCATATCCGCGCCGGATGTAGGCGCTGGTTTCGGGATGGATGGTCTGCAATCCCAGCTCCACCCAGACAGGTTTGATCTGGTTGATCTCATCGAGCAGTGCGAGGACATCTGCTCCCAGACAATCCGGTCTGGTGGCAATGGAGAGAATCTTCACCTCCGGATCAGCAATGGCTTCCATATAAAGGGCACGAAGAGTTTCCACCGGCGCATAAGTGTTCGTAAATGCCTGAAAATAGGCAATATAAGAGTGCACCGGACGTTTGGAAGAAATATCTGCTTTTCCCTGTCTTATCTGTTCGGCGATGGAAAGTCTGGCAGAGCCGGCAAAATCGCCGGAACCCTGGGAACTGCAGAAGATGCAGCCCCCTGTTCCGACATGACCGTCACGGTTTGGACAGGTCATGCCGCCGTTTAAGGCGATTTTGTAAACTTTTTCTTTGAACATCTGTTTTAATTCATAATCCAGAGAGTGGTATCTTTTTTCACCCCAGCGCATGATCAGATCAGTTCCTTTACCGCTTTGCTGACTACGTCGGCAACACGGGAATCAAATGCTTCCGGAAGAATATTGTTTTCATTGAGTTCTTCATCAGAAACAAGACTTGCAATGGCATTGGCTGTAGCAAGTTTCATCTCTTCCGTGATCTGTGTGGCGCGCCCTTCCAGCGCTCCTTTGAAAATTCCCGGGAAAGCGACAACGTTATTGACCTGATTTGGAAAATCAGAGCGTCCGGTTCCAACAACGCGTGCACCCGCTTCTTTTGCAAGATCCGGCATGATCTCCGGCACCGGATTTGCCATGGCAAAGAGTATGGCGTCGGAATTCATGGATGCGACCATCTCTTTTGTGACGATACCAGGAGCAGAGACACCGACGAAAATGTCAGCTCCACACATGGCATCTGCCAGAGAACCGGTTTTGTTTTCCAGGTTTGTCACTTCTGTCATCTTTTTCTGCATCCAGTTCAGGTTCGGTGATGCGCTGCTGATGATTCCGTTGATATCACACATTGTAATATGTTCAAATCCGTAGGTCAGAAGCAGTTTTGTGATGGCAACTCCGGCAGAACCTGCACCGTTTACGACAACGCGGCAGTCTTCTTTCTTCTTTCCGGTAACTTTGAGAGCATTGATGATACCGGCAAGGACAACAATGGCAGTTCCGTGCTGGTCATCATGAAAGACAGGGATGTCCAGAAGCTCTTTTAAGCGCTCTTCGATCTCAAAACAACGCGGTGCAGAAATATCTTCCAGATTGATTCCGCCAAATGCAGGTGCAATGTTGACAACGGTTTTGATAATCTCTTCTGTATCCTGCGTGTCAAGGCAGATCGGAACGGCATTGACACCGCCGAATTCTTTGAAAAGAACTGCTTTTCCTTCCATAACAGGCATGGCTGCCAGGGCTCCGATATTGCCAAGTCCCAGAACCGCACTTCCGTCAGAAACTACGGCTACGGTGTTGGATTTGATTGTATATTTGTAAGCAGCTTCCGGATCTTTTGCGATCACCTTACAAGGCTCGGCTACACCCGGTGTGTAAGCAATTGCCAGATCTTCTCTGGAATTGACATGTGCTTTGGCTGCAGTTTCCAGTTTTCCGTTCCACTGTTCGTGCATCTGTAATGCTTTTTCGCTGTTTGTCATAGTTTTTACCTCGCTGATTCTTAGATTTCCTGTGCAGAACACATTCTTCCATAATCATAACACTGTTAAGGAAACGGTGCAAGATTTCAAAAAAAACTTTCTTTTTTGGAAAAGATGCGCTATAATAAAAAAACAAACTTTACAAAATTGTTCAAGTTAAGTCAGTTCAGACAAAGATCCCCAAGAGATTGAAAGTAAAATGAATAAATGAAAAGTGAATTTTGAGAAAGGCAGGTAATTATGACAAGAGAAAAATATGAATCGTTACCGCTCGCTACATTGCGGGAATTGGCAAAGGCAAGAAAGATGAAAGGAATTTCCACTTTAAAAAAAGGAGATCTGATCGAAGCAATGCTGGCGCAGGATGACAAAGAGAAACAGGAAGAGGCCAACGCACAGGCAAAAGAAGAAGTGAAAGAGAAAAAAGAGGGAACGGATATCGAACAGCTTGACAGCGGGCGTACTGCAAACGGAATTTTAGAGGTGCTTCCGGACGGGTATGGATTTATCCGGTGTGAAAACTATCTTCCGGGTGAAAATGATGTATATGTGTCACCATCCCAGATCCGGCGCTTCAATCTGAAGACGGGAGATATCATCACAGGAAATACGAGGATTAAAACACAGTCTGAAAAATTCAGTGCACTTTTGTACGTGTCGACCATCAATGGGCTGCGTCCGGCAGAAGCAGTAAAGCGCCATAATTTTGAGGATCTGACTCCGATCTTCCCGAATCAGAGGATTTCGCTGGAAACACCGGGAGCAACGACTGCAATGCGGATCGTAGATCTGCTCTCTCCGATTGGAAAAGGACAGAGAGGAATGATCGTATCACCTCCGAAAGCCGGTAAGACAACCCTTCTCAAAGAAGTGGCACTCTCTGTTCAGAAAAGAGAGCCGGACATGCATCTTCTGATCCTTCTGATCGATGAACGTCCGGAGGAGGTAACCGATATCAGGGAAGCAATCGCGGGACCAAATGTGGAAGTAATCTACTCTACATTTGACGAGCTGCCGGAACATCATAAGAGAGTATCCGAGATGGTGATCGAGCGTGCGAAGCGTCTGGTAGAGCATGGAAAAGATGTTATGATCCTGTTAGACAGTATCACCCGTCTGGCAAGAGCGTACAACCTGACTGTGCCGCCGTCAGGAAGAACCTTGTCCGGCGGTCTTGATCCGGCTGCACTGCATATGCCGAAGCGGTTTTTCGGTGCGGCAAGAAATATGCGTGAGGGCGGAAGCCTTACGATCCTGGCAACAGCACTTGTGGAAACGGGAAGCAAGATGGACGATGTTGTTTATGAAGAATTTAAGGGAACCGGTAACATGGAGCTGGTGCTGGATCGAAAACTTCAGGAGAAGAGAGTGTTCCCGGCGATCGATATTCCGAAATCCGGAACCAGAAGAGAAGATCTGCTGCTTAATAAAGAAGAGCAGGATGCAGTTTATATCATCCGAAAGGCAATGAATGGCATGAAAGCAGATGAAGCAGTGGACAATCTGCTGAATATGTTCTCGCGGACAAGAACGAATGCCGAGCTGGTGCAGACAGTAATTCGTCAAAAATTTATCTAAAATCACTCTTGTACGAAAGAAAATACTTGATTCTGACTCACAAAACAGATATTATATTCTGGTTGGTGTCCTGCAAAATGTGACAAAATGCGGGATGTTCAAGAATACTTGAATGATGAGAAACTGAGGAGGAAATCAAGATGTTTCGTGAAGAAATTGACATGGCAGGAAATGCAGCCAAAAAGAAAATCCAGTTCCTGCGGCAGCAGACAGGGGCATACTTCATCTCAGCGATGCTGGCGGGAATGTTTGTTGGATTTGGCGTTCTTCTGGCATTTACAGCAGGTGGAATGTTAAAAGAAGGCGGCGTGCCGGGTGTGAAGTTTATTATGGGAGGCTGCTTTGGCGTTGCCCTCAGTCTGGTTTTGATGGCAGGAGCAGAGCTCTTTACAGGAAGTAATTTTGTGATGGCTGTTGGGATGTTTCAGAAGAAAGTGACATTTCAGGATTCTGTGACAGTGTGGGTGACCTGCTGGCTCGGGAATCTGGCAGGCTCTGTTCTGGTAGCAGGAATGTACTCTCTGACAGGACTCTGTACAGGAAGCGTACAGGCGATCATGGCAGATACTACAGCGATGAAGATGTCTGTAGAACCGCTGCCGCTGTTTATGCGGGCAATACTCTGTAATATCTTAGTATGTCTGGCAGTATGGTGCGGAATTAAAATGAAAACAGAAACAGGAAAGCTGATTATGACGTTCTGGTGTCTGATCACATTTTTTACAGCAGGATTTGAACATAGTGTGGCAAATATGTCTCTGATGATGATCGGTCTTTTGAATCCGGCACAGTACGATATCAGCATCGGCGGATATGCCTATAATCTGGCTGTTGTAACCATTGGAAATATGGTGGGCGGTATTTTGTTCCTGGCAGTTCCGTATTTCCTGATTGGAAAAGAAAAAGCAGCAAAAAATTAAAAATTGAAAAAAGATAAAGTTTTCTTATTGAAAAAACTTGCAAAACAGAAAAAACTATGCTATTATGGTGTAGCTGTTTAGAGATTAGAATAATATTTTAAAATAGAGAGGTGAAAATCATGAGAGAAGGAATCCATCCAGAGTACCATCAGGCAACAGTAACTTGTAACTGTGGAAACACATTTGTAACAGGATCTACAAACGAGAGCATCCACGTAGAAATCTGCTCCAAATGCCATCCATTCTATACAGGTCAGCAGAAAGCTGCTCAGGCTCGCGGACGTGTTGACAAGTTCAACAAGAAATATGGTATTAAATAGGAAAAGACTATGGCAGGCTGAGGTGAATGTATCTCAGCCTGTTTTTCGTATACAGAAAAACAGGAGGGCAGTATGAAGTCATCAAATATAGGCGGGCAGGCAGTGCTGGAAGGCATTATGATGAAAAATAAGACACGGTATGCAGTGGCTGTCAGAAAACCGGATCAGCAGATCGAGGTTTGCGTCAAAGAATACAAAGGCATCATCCCCTGGCAGGGTGTATATAAAGTGCCGTTTATCCGGGGAATTTTTAATTTTATCGATTCGCTCGTGCTGGGAATGAAAACTCTGACCTATTCGGCCAGCTTTTTCGAGGAAGAAGAGGGGGAAGTTCTTACTGAACAAGAGGCGCAAAAGCAGGAAAAACAAGAAAAGATCATGATGGGCTTTACGGTGGCATTTTCTATCGTGGCAGCGGTCGGGATTTTTATGGTCCTCCCGTATTTCCTGAGTGATCTTTTGAAGAATTATATTTCGTCCAGAGGGGTACTTACTGCGCTGGAAGGTGTGATCCGAATGGTAGTCTTTCTTTTGTATATTGGTTTGATCTCCAGAATGAAGGATATTCAGAGGACATTTATGTATCATGGGGCAGAGCACAAGTGTATCAACTGTATTGAACACGGAATGCCGCTTACGGTTGAAAATGTAAGAAAAAGCTCCAGACAGCACAAGCGCTGCGGGACAAGTTTTCTCTTTTTTGTTATGATCGTCAGTATTATTTTCTGTTTTTTTATCACAGCAGAATCGCAGGTCTTAAAAGTAGGAATCCGGATTGCGCTGATGCCGGTGATCGCGGGAGTTTCTTATGAGATCATCCGTCTGGCGGGAAGCAGTGAAAATCCTGTGGTCAATGTTTTGAGCAAACCGGGAATGTGGGTGCAGATGATGACGACAAAAGAACCGGATGACAGTATGATCGAAGTGGCAATCCGGGCAGTGGAAGAGGTATTCGACTGGAAGGCGTATCTGGAAGAAAATTTTTCTAAGACAGAGGAATCTTTTGGGGAAAACAAGTGTACACAGGAGGAATGTGCCTTATGACCTGGAAGGAAGCCTGGAAAAGAGGAGCGCAGAGCTTACAAAAAGCCGGCGTGGAAGAGTATGATCTGGACGCCTGGTATTTATTGGAACATGTGACCGGAATTACAAAGGCTTCTTATTATATGGAGCCGGAGCACCCGATGCACGATCAGGAGGAGCGAGAATATCTGGAGCTGATCAGAAAGAGAAGTACACGGATTCCGCTTCAGCATCTGACAGGTGTTCAGGAGTTTATGGGACTGGAATTTCTGGTCAACGAACACGTGCTGATCCCGAGACAGGATACAGAAGTACTGGTGGAAACAGCGTTGGATGTGTGCAAACAGGAACAGATGGGAGAAATCCGACTCCTGGATATGTGCACCGGTTCCGGATGTATCCTTCTGAGTCTCCTGCATGAATTAAAGCCCCGAACAGTGACAGGTGTTGGCGTGGATCTTTCAAAAGAAGCGCTGTGTGTGGCAGAGAAAAATGCTGAGAAGCTGAAGATCGATGCAGAGTTTCTGGAGAGTGACCTGTTTGAAAATGTAAAGGGAACTTATGATGTGGTTGTATCCAATCCGCCGTATATCAGAACTTCTGTGATAGAAACACTGCAGGAGGAAGTAAAAGACCATGATCCGTATCTTGCGCTGGACGGAAAAGAAGATGGACTGTATTTTTACCGGAGGATCATTGAACAGGCACCTGCATACCTGAAAAAGAAGGGATGGCTTTTGTTTGAAATCGGTTCTGATCAGGGTGAGGATGTCAAAAATCTGATGGAACAGGCAGGATATACTGGCGTAAGCGTGAAAAAGGATTTGGCAGGTCTTGACCGGGTGGTCTTTGGCGTGTATGATAGGTAGGATGAGTAATAGAAAGGACGAGGAAAAAGATGTTTGATAAATTGGAGGATTTATTGATCCGCTATGAGGAAGTCATGGGCGAGCTTCAGGAGCCCGGTGTTGCAAATGATCCGGAGCGTTTCCGCAAGCTGATGAAAGAACAAAGTGATCTTGCTCCGATCGTAGAGGCATATAATGAGTATAAACAGTGTAAGCAGAATATAGAAGACAGCCTGATGATGCTGGAAGAAGAATCTGATGAAGAGATGCGCGAGCTGGCAAAGGAAGAGCTGAATGAGTCCAAAGCCAGAGTGGAAGAGCTGGAGCAGGAATTAAAGATCCTGTTGCTTCCAAAGGACCCGAATGATGATAAAAACGTAATCGTGGAGATCCGTGCCGGTGCCGGTGGTGACGAGGCTGCACTTTTTGCTGCGGAAGTATACAGGATGTATCTACATTATGCAGAGAGCCGCAGATGGAGAACAGAGATGATCTCCCTCAATGAAAATGGAATCGGCGGATTCAAAGAGTGTGTATTTATGATCACAGGGCAGGGAGCATACTCCCGTATGAAATACGAGAGTGGTGTACACCGTGTACAGCGTGTGCCGGAAACAGAGAGCGGCGGACGGATCCATACCTCTACGATCACAGTGGCAGTGATGCCGGAGGCAGAGGATGTGGACGTTGTGATCGATGAAAAAGATATCCGTATAGACGTCATGAGGGCATCCGGAAACGGAGGACAATGTGTAAACACAACAGACTCTGCAGTGCGTCTGACCCACTATCCGACAGGAATTGTGATCTACAGTCAGACAGAAAAATCACAGTTGCAGAATAAAGAAAAAGCATTCCGTCTGCTCCGTTCCAAACTGTATGAACTGGAACTGGAAAAACAGCAGTCCGCAGAAGCTGAGGCGAGAAGAAGCCAGATTGGAACAGGAGATCGTTCTGAGAAGATCAGAACTTACAACTTCCCGCAGGGACGTGTGACAGATCACAGGATCAAGCTGACACTTCATAAACTGGATACGATTTTGAATGGAGACCTGGATGAAGTAATTGACAGTCTGATCGCAGCGGATCAAAGCGCAAAATTGGCCAATATGAATGAATAGAATATAAAAAAGAAATAGAAATCGGTATACAGAATGAAAATGTAGCCGATTTCTGTTTTTTTCTCTACGGTAATACTATTTTTGGCGGACTTATCGTCCATTGTGTCAACTGTAATTTTTTTCAATAACAGTTTCCACTACATCATCAAAAACCAATCTGTTAAAAAGAAACTGGAGAACAATGAAACTTTGTCAGAGAAGGAACTTATGCTGCTTATCATTCTTCCACTTGCAAAGAAAGGCAAAGAAGTGAAGCAGAAAGTGATTGAGCAAGTAGTAGATTTGGCGAAACAGATTGAAGATGAAAACACACAGGTATTTGTTATCACTGGTATTTTGGTGAGCAGTGATAAATTTATAGACAGAGACTATGCGAAGTCAGTAAGGAGGTATTTGAGCATGACGAAAGTATTCCAGAGTTTAGAAGAAGAGAAATTAGAGGCTGTAAATATTGCCAAACGAAATGAACGGCATGATACTAATGTAGAGATTGCTAAGAGCCTGCTTCGTGACGGAATAGATACAGTAGTCATTATGAGAGCAACAGGCTTTTCAAAAGAACAGATTGAAGAAATCCGTAACAATATGTTGACAACAAAATAGGGTATCAGAACAGGCTGTCATTTACCGAGAGGTATCTGGCAGTCTTTTTGTATACTTAGCTTTTGGAAGGTGTATTGGGGTGGCTCTGTGTTTGTCCAGACCTTGATATTGTATTCGTGGTGTATGATTGGTATCCAAGTAAGAATGAAAAGTTATTATATCAAACAGCTTTTCATGTGAAGAATGGTGCAGTTAAAGTGGTAGGTGCTTCTGAAGCTGAGAAGCTGTACAAAGAGTATCACGAAAAGTATCCGTATGACATGGAAGAAGTTGAACGTTGGCTACGAGACTTGTATGAAAACTAATACTTTGATAGGGGATATCCGAGGCAGGACTTGTTCCTGCCGATATTTTTATGATTCGCTCAGACCGTCAAGATATGCTTGAAGGCGTTCCTGCTTATTCTTGGTTAAAGCCCTGTATTTGTTAATCAGTTCATCCTCTTCTGGTGTCAGATTTTCATTTTGCAGTGGATATAATTCAAAGTCAAAAAAATCTGATAATGTGATATTTAATCCTTTGCAAAGTTTTTCAAGAGTTGCGATTGTAGGGCAGGTACGTCTGTGAATGATGTTGTTCAAACTGGAGTAGGGGATATCCGCTTCTTTCGCCAGACGGT
The DNA here is from genome assembly GCF_008121495.1 of Mediterraneibacter gnavus ATCC 29149. Taxonomy (NCBI): domain Bacteria; kingdom Bacillati; phylum Bacillota; class Clostridia; order Lachnospirales; family Lachnospiraceae; genus Mediterraneibacter; species Mediterraneibacter gnavus. The sequence continues at coordinate 2,686,335 of NZ_CP043051.1, forward strand.
ACATAGAAAAATGCTTTGTTTTACGGATATAGCCAATACGCTCAAATACTTTATCTTCAATCATGTTATTACTCACTTTCGTTAGGATATTATCAGTATAATAAAAAAGAGTAATAAAAATCAGATATTAAAATGAGTTATATATTGACTAATATATCAGAAGTGAGCTATACTCTTTAGAGAAACATGACCAGATGCTGAAAAAAAGAAAAAGACATAGCGTATTATCAGCAATGCCTTTTTAACAAGAAGTTTGATTATTGGTTTTATTCTGGTTCCATGTTGTCCAATGCGCATTCGATGCATTGAATAACTACTTTGTTAAAAGAAAGATTGTTTTTATTAGCGAGTGCTTGAACTTTGTCTATGAGATCCTTTGGTAATCGAAGTGACTTGTTTTCGTACTCAGTAGCTTCTTTTTTTAATTTAAACATACAATACCACCTTTCATAGTATCTATTGTATTTTAGAAGTCAATGTGTTAATATATTTAAGATATAATATATTTTATATTATAAAAAATAAGAAAAAACATGAGAAGGAAAAGTTTATGGAAAAACCTGATGCTTGCAACAGCACTGACAGTTGTATTGGGGACTGCACCAGTGACGGCGTTTGCAGCAGATGTAGATTCAACAGTGACAGAGGCAGAGCAGACAACACCGCAGGCAGACACAACTGTCAAGGAAGAAGTTGCTGAACCAGAAGTAAAGGCTATTACGGTAGACGTAACAACAAGTTCTACGACATTCGATGGTACTCAGGATATCGTAATCACATACACAGTAAATGGTGTGCAGGATGGTTTTGAACCATATCAGGATATTCCGTGGTTTGATGGGCATCCACAGGATGTTATCGAGGAGAATGTTTCAGATACGGTATACAAATTTACAATTACAAAGGCTGCACAGCAGGCTTGTATAGAGAGAAATAATGCAACTGATGGACAGATATTTGTATTCGATTCTAAGTATTCTACAGGTTCAGTAGATTTCCCAACAGTCACACTGACATACACAATAGGAGATAACGGCGGAGACAACGGAAATAGCAACACAAACAACCAGACAACAGCAAAACCAAAAACAACTTCTCCAAAGACAGGAGATGCAACAGCTACACTTCCAGTAGCAGGAACAGGTCTTGCTTCACTTGGAGTTGCTCTGGCTACTGTATTGAGAAAGCGTAAATAATTTCAATAAAATCTTAACGAAGACCTTTACTACAAACATGTGGTGAAGGTTTTCTTCATTTTCTTCAGATTCTGTAATTCCTCAAGATTAGAAATTTCCTTCAGATTCAATTTCGTTTTATTGATATGATTTTAAACTATTATAAATAAAAAGTGGAAAGAAGGTGTTACATGATGTGAAAGACAGGAGACGTAGCCAAGCAGTTGAGAATATCAGAGAATACAGTGAGAGACTATGTCGATCGAGGCTGGCTCGCCTGCACGATTACTCCTACAGGCAGACGTCTTTTCGATGAAGAGGACATTGAAGTATTCAAGAAGAACTATTACAGAAAGAAGACAGGAGAAAATGAGCAATGAGATATAAAAGAGTCATCCTTTTTTGCGTTTCCCAAAAGAATATGCTATACTAACAAGATATCAGCGACATACTATGGAATAAACAAATTTAGAAAGAGGATATTATGGAAGAAATTATTTTTAGAAGACCGGCACTGGAAGATCAGGAGCTGATCCGTTCTTATTTTGACAAGGCACCAAGTAGAAGCTGTGAGAGGACATTTGTAGATGTGTTTTTGTGGGCTCGCCACTATGATGTGACATTTGCGGTCATAGAGGATACACTGGTGTTCCGTGACGGAGGGGCAGATCCGGGCTTTGCTTATCCCGCAGGGGAAGAGGTTTGTGTGAAAAGAGCGCTGGAATTTTTGATGAAGTATAGTGAAGAACAGGGGTATCCGTTTAAACTGTACAACGTGACAGCGGAGAATTTTGCACAGATAGAAGCGTGGTTTCCGGGTGAGTTTGAATTAGAATATGACAGAGATCAGGCAGATTATGTGTATGAGTCTGAAAAACTGGCGACTCTGGCAGGAAAGAAGCTGCACGGAAAGCGAAATCATATTAACAAATTTCAGAAGCTTTATCCAAACTGGAGCTATGAACCATTGAATGATGAAAATATGGAAGAGTGCTTTCAGATGGCGTTGAAGTGGAGAAACCAGAACGGATGTGAGGAAGATCCGGGCAAAAATGCGGAGATGTGTGTTGCATTAAATGCACTGAGACTTTATAAAGAACTGGATCAGCGAGGCGGAGTGCTTCGTGTGGATGGACAGGTTGTTGCATTTACGATTGGAGAAGAGCTCTGCGAAGATACATTTGTCGTGCATATTGAAAAGGCGTTTGCTGATATTGACGGAGCATATCCGATGATCAATCAGCAGTTCGTACAGCATGAATGTACCGGGTATCAGTATGTGAACCGGGAGGATGATGCCGGTTCAGAAGGCTTGAGAAAAGCAAAATTATCATATCGTCCGGCATTTCTGGTAGAAAAAGGAATCCTGACGAGAAAGAATGCGTAGGTCAGTAAAAGAAAACGGGGTGGTATCATGATTTCAAAGAAAATGGAGCAAATGGTGGCGAACAGTTCAGCAATCCGGGCAATGTTCGAAGAAGGAAACAAAATGGCAGAAAAATACGGGGCGGAGAATGTCTATGATTTCAGCCTCGGAAATCCTAATGTGCCGGCGCCGAAGGCAGTGAAAGAAGCAATCGTTTCCATTCTGGAGTCAGAGGATCCTGTACGTCTGCACGGCTACACAAACAGCAATGCCGGGTATGCGGATGTAAGACAGGCAGTTGCGGATTCGCTTAACGCGCGTTTTGGCACGGGATTTTCAGAACACAATATTACGATGACTGTGGGAGCTGCAGGTGGATTGAATGTCATTTTAAAAGCGCTGTTGAATCCGGGAGATGAGGTGATTACATTTGCTCCGTATTTCGGAGAGTACAGAAGCTACGTCAGCAATTTTGACGGAGTACTGGTAGAGATTTCCCCGGATACAGAGACATTTCAGCCAAGACTGAAAGAATTTGAGGAAAAAATCACGGAAAAGACAAAAGCTGTGATTGTGAATACACCGAACAATCCGACCGGAGTGATCTATTCTGAAGAGACCATACAAAGGATGGCAGCGATTCTGAATGCAAAACAGCAGGAATTTGGAACGGATATCTATCTGATCTCAGATGAGCCGTATCGTGAACTTGCCTATGACAAAACAGAAGTACCGTATCTGACAAAATATTACGACAATACGGTGGTCGGTTATTCATTCAGTAAATCATTGTCTCTTCCGGGAGAGCGGATCGGATATCTGGTAATTCCGGATGAGGCGGCGGACAGTGAAATGCTGATACGGGCAGCGAACGTGGCGACCCGGATCCTCGGATTCGTAAATGCACCGACACTGCAGCAGAAGCTTGTAAAATACTGCCTGGAAGAAAAAACGGACATTTCGTATTATGACAGGAATCGAGAGGTATTGTATCAGGGGCTTCGCAATCTGGGATTTTCGTGTATCAAGCCGGAAGGAGCGTTTTATCTGTTCATGAAGTCTCCGGTTGCAGATGAAAAGCAGTTCTGTGAAGCAGCGAAGAAGTATCATATTCTGATTGTTCCGGGAAGCTCATTTGCCTGCCCGGGATATGTCAGACTGGCATATTGTGTATCTTATGAGACGATCATAAATTCTCTGCCGGAATTTGCAAAGCTGGCAGCAGAGTACAAGGAGGGTAAGGATGAATCAGGCAATTTTAGATAAGATTCGAAAAGTAGAGCCGTATGTGCCCGGAGAACAGCCGAAAGAGCGTGTGATCAAGCTCAATACCAATGAGAATCCGTATCCGCCGGCGCCGGGAGTTGCGAAGGTATTAAAAGAGATGGATGCGGACAGTCTTCGCCTGTATCCGGATCCGGCAGCAGATATCCTGGTGGAAGAACTGTCCAGGTTTTATCGTGTCGGGAAGGAGCAGATTTTTGTAGGCGTTGGCTCAGATGATGTGCTTTCGATGTGCTTTCTGACCTTTTTTAACTCGGACAAACCGATTCTGTTTCCGGATATTACTTATTCTTTTTATAAAGTATGGGCGCAGTTATACAGAATCCCGTATCGCTGCCCGAAGCTGGATGAGCAGTTTTGTCTGGTAAAAGAAGATTACTATGCAGAGAACGGAGGGATTATTTTCCCGAATCCGAATGCACCGACAGCGATTTATGAGGATCTGGATTTCATCGAGGATATTTTGCGTCACAATCCGGACTCTGTAGTGATCGTGGACGAGGCTTACATTGATTTTGCAGGAAAATCTGCGCTGGAGCTGATTGACCGCTATGAGAATCTTTTGGTTGTGCAGACGTTTTCAAAGTCCAGATCCATGGCAGGGATGCGGATCGGATTTGCAATCGGAAATCCGGAGCTGATCGGATATCTAAACGATGCCAAATATTCATTCAACTCCTACACAATGAATCAGGCGGCTCTGCTCTGCGGAGCGCAGAGTGTGAAGGAGGAAACGTATTTTTACGAATGTGTAGACCGGATCGTAGAGACAAGAGAATGGGCAAAACAAGAGCTTGCAGAGCTTGGATTTACATATACAGATTCCAGAGCGAACTTTCTGTTTGTCACACATCCGGAATTTGAGGCATCTGAACTGTTTGAGGCCCTAAAACGGGAGAAAATCTATGTGAGATACTGGAACAGCGAGAGAATCCGTCAGTATTTGAGAATTACAGTAGGCACCAGACAAGAAATGGAGAGTCTGCTGGAATTTTTGAAAAAATATAGTAGGGAAAGAGGAAAAGGTAAAAAAGAATGTTAAAACAGATTTTACAGGGAATGGTAGTTGGAATTGCAAATATCATTCCGGGTGTCAGTGGTGGAACAATGATGGTGGCAATGGGATTATATGATCATCTGATCCATGCAATCACACATTTAAAAAGTGAATTCAAAAAAAGTATGAAACTTCTGATTCCGATCTTTTTAGGAGCCGGAATCGCCATTGTTGTGTTGTCCCGTCTTTTTGAATATTTACTGGAGGTGTATCCGATTCCGACCAATTTTGCGTTTTGCGGTTTGATCGCCGGAAGCCTTCCGTTTATTTTTAAGAAAGTCAAAGGACATTCTGTGACAGTCGGAAAGATCATTCCGTTTTTGATCTTCTTTGGAATCGTGATCACAATGGCACTTTTAGGAGAGACAAATGGTGCTGCCGCGGATGTGAGCTTTGGGGTTGTCAATGTGATCAAATTATTCCTGGTAGGTGTTGTTGCGGCTGCGACAATGGTAGTGCCGGGGGTGAGCGGATCGATGATGCTGATGCTGCTCGGATATTATGATACGATTTTGAAAACGATCAATCAGTTTATCGATGCACTGATCGCATTTGATGTCCAGAAGATCCTGGTGCAGTGTGGAATTCTGATTCCGTTTGGAATCGGCGTTGTGATCGGAATCTTTCTGATTGCAAAGCTGATCGAGTTTATCTTTATGAAAGCGGAAATCCATGCATATTATGCGATCATCGGTCTGATTCTGGCATCTCCGATCGCAATTTTGTTAAAAGCAGACTGGAGCGGACTCTCTGTATTGACGATAGTAGTCGGAATCGTGACATTTTGTCTCGGATGGTTTACAGCAAGTAAGCTTGGCGGAGAATAAAAATTAAAAAAGAAAGGGAAGAATGCGCAATTTATTTTGGCATCCTTCCCTTTTTTGTATCCTGATCTTGTAGAAATTCGGTGTATTCGAAAAGCTGTTGTCTGGAATCCGAAGACAGATTCAGATACGCACAGAGCAGACGGTATTCGGAAGAATCCGGCGGAACAGAAATACCGTTGGTTTCAGAGCCTGTGAGCAGATAATCAACCGATACGTGAAAATAGTCTGCAATCTGAAGCAAACGTTCGTAGTCCGGCTGCGTTCCTTTTGTCTCATATCCCGCGATTGTGGAGCGGGTAAGTTTTAAGTGAGAAGCCAGCTGGTTCTGGGTGACATGATTTTGTTCTCTTAATTCTTTTAATGTAGATGAAAACTTCATATGTACCTCCTGAATAATGTGTATTTTAACAGTTTGCTTCCATTTATTGACAAAAAGTGACAAATATCAACAAAATGAATAAAAAAGTGACGAAAAGACACTACTTGACAGAACGGGGAAACACATTGACACCTCCATGGAAAATCCGTATAATGAAATTGAAGAAAAGAAAGGATGACAGAAAGTATGTTTGCAAAAAATGATGAAGAAAAAAGAAATCGTCTTTGGAAGACTGCGATATCAGTATCCACACTGGTTATTATTCTGATCGCAGTATTCTTTGTGATAAAATTATTTACATCGAATCCTCTGGAAGGAACGTGGGTACGGGAGGACAGTGATCTGATGCTGACGATCTCGGGAGAGGATCAGGCGGTTGTGCAGTGGCCGGAGGAGTTTGAATCAGCAGATGTAAAAGTTTCGGTAGAGTGCAGCGTAGATACAGATATGAAAGTGATCACTCTGCATACAGATGCTGCCGAATTGCAGAAAGCAGCAGAGGAGTCCGGTGTAGATACAGCCAAACTGGATACTGCACTGCAGAAGCTGGACGGTACGTATGAATATAATCTGGAGCAGAAAGAACTGACATTGACTGAACGGGAATATGGCAGCCAGATGACATTTACAAAAAAATAAGGAACAGACAAAGACGGTGGATGCGGGGATTTTAAAAAAATTTCTCATCCGCCGTAAATTTAACATTATTTTTGGGAGAACAGGAGGAAAAAATGGAGATGTTGAGAAATCGAACAAAAGAAATACGGATTGGAAATGTATGGATCGGAGGAAGTCATCCGGTAGCGATCCAGTCTATGACAAATACAAAGACAGAGGATGTGGCGGCGACAGTGGAGCAGATTCTCGCTCTGGAGGAAGCGGGATGTGAGATTATCCGCTGCGCAGTGCCTACGATGGAAGCTGCGCTTGCGTTGAAAGAGATCAAAAAGCAGATTCATATTCCACTCGTTGCAGATATTCATTTTGATTACCGGCTTGCCATTGCTGCTATTGAAAACGGGGCGGATAAGATCCGTATCAATCCGGGCAACATCGGTTCCAAAGAGCGTGTGCAGGCAGTAGTCGAGAAGGCGAAAGAGTACAATGTGCCGATCCGAGTGGGCGTCAACAGTGGTTCTCTGGAGAAAAATCTGCTGGAAAAATACGGTGGTGTGACGGCTGAGGGAATCGTGGAGAGTGCGTTGGATAAAGTACGCATGATCGAGGAAATGGGGTATGACAATCTGGTGGTGAGCATCAAATCTTCAGATGTTCTGATGTGCGTCAGAGCTCATGAACTGATTGCAGAAAAATGCCAGTATCCTTTGCATGTTGGAATTACAGAGTCCGGAACGGTTTACTCTGGAAATATCAAGTCTTCCGTAGGACTTGGGATCATTCTGCATGAGGGGATCGGAAATACCATCCGGGTCTCTCTGACCGGAGATCCGACAGAAGAAATCCGTACCGCAAAGCTGATCTTAAAAACACTGGGAATGCGAAAAGGCGGGATCGAAGTAGTTTCCTGCCCGACCTGCGGACGTACCAGGATCGATCTGATCGCTCTTGCAAATCAGGTAGAAAAGATGGTGCAGGACATTGATCTGGATATCAAAGTGGCAGTGATGGGATGTGTGGTCAATGGCCCCGGAGAAGCAAAAGAAGCGGATATCGGAATCGCAGGCGGTATCGGAGAAGGGCTTCTCATCAAAAAAGGTGAGATCGTAAGAAAAGTAAAAGAAGAGGAATTGTTAGAAACACTGCGTCAGGAGTTATTAAATTGGAACAGGTAAAGAACGAAAAGACATTTTTTGAGGTTTTCCCGACCTTGCGGGCAGATGGAGAATTGAAAATGTTGTTTCAGGATGTGGAAGTGAAAAAGATCACGACCAATTCTACACGAGAATTTTTGCATATTCATATGGTCAGTCATCATCTGATCCCGAAAAAGGTGATCTGGAAAATGGAGCAGAGTATCAAGGAGCAGCTGTTTGGAACGGCATCGGTGGCAATCCAGATCGAAGAGTTTTATGTGTTATCGGAGCTGTATACACTGGAGACGCTGCTTGCAGAATACAAGGAGAGTCTTGTTCTGGAACTGGAAAAGAAAAGTGTACTGGCAGCCAGTATGTTTGAACAGGCAGAGCTGCATTTCGAAGGGGAAAAAATCGTATGTGTAGAGCTTTTAGACAGCATTGTTTCGGAAGGAAAGAAAGAATATATCGTGACGCTTCTGGAAGAGGTACTGAGCCGCAGATTTGGGATGCAGGCGGAAATCCGTGTACTTTACCGGGAGCAGGAGGAAAATCAGAGCCGGGAATATGATGAGCAGCGCATCCAGCAGGAAATCAATGCGATCTTTGAGAGAAGAGCAAGACAAAAGGGAGAGATTTTGCAGAAGCCGATTTCAGAGAGGCAGACGGACTCTGCAAAAGAGAAGAAAACAGCAGATTCCGGCAAGAAGGAGAGTGCAAAATCCGGATTCAAAAAAGGAGAATTCAGAAAGAAAGAGTTCCAGCGTCCGCTTAAGCAGGGGGATGATCCGTCTCTTGTTTATGGTAAGAATTTTGAAGATGAACCTCTGACTCTGGATCAGGTTGTCACAGAGATGGGTGAGATCACTATTCATGGTAAGATCATCAGCTTTGATACAAGGGAGATCCGCAACGAGAAAACGATTCTGATGTTTTCTGTGACAGATTTTACAGACACGATTACAGTTAAGATGTTTGTAAGGAACGATCAGCTGGCGGAGCTTTTGGGAGATATTAAAAAAGGGGCCTTTGTGAAGATCAAAGGGGTGACGACCATTGACAAATTCGATGGGGAGCTGACCATAGGTTCTGTTACCGGAATTAAGAAGATTGGAGACTTTACTGTTTCGAGAGAAGATTTAAGCCCGGTCAAACGGGTGGAGCTTCATTGTCATACAAAAATGAGTGATATGGACGGTGTGTCCGAGGTGAAGAGCATCGTAAAAAGAGCTCATGACTGGGGGCATCCGGCAATCGCGATTACCGATCACGGAGTTGCCCAGTCGTTCCCGGATGCCAATCATTATATCGAGACGCTTGATAAGGATGATCCGTTTAAAGTAATCTACGGAGTGGAAGGATATGTGGTTGATGATCTGACAGAGATTGCGGTCAATGCCGGGGAGCAGACACTGGATGACACATATATTGTGTTCGATATCGAGACGACAGGTTTTTCTGCAATCAAGGATAAGATTATAGAGATCGGGGCAGTGAAGGTAAAAGATGGTGCTATCGTAGAAAAATTCAGTACATTTGTCAATCCAAAACGTCCGATTCCGTTTGAAATTACACAGCTGACCAGTATCACGGATGAGATGGTCTTAGATGCACCGGATATTGAGAGCGTACTGCCTGAGTTTCTGGAATTTGTGGGAGATGGTGTTCTTGTGGCGCACAATGCCGGGTTTGATGTGGGCTTTATCGAGCAGAATTGCAGATATCAGGAGATCGAACCGGATTTTGTCTCAGTAGATACGGTGGCGCTTGCGAGAGTGCTGCTGCCGACCTTATCAAAATACAAGCTGAATATCGTGGCAAAGGCACTGGGAATCTCTCTGGAAAATCATCACCGTGCGGTGGATGATGCAGGAGCAACGGCGGAAATTTTCGTGAAGTTTGTAGAGATGCTCAAAGACAGGAATATCACAACGCTCAAAGAGATGAACCGGTTTGGGGATATGAATGTGAATGCCATCCGGAAGCTGCCAACACACCATATCATCATTCTGGTAAAAAACGATATCGGAAGATTCAATCTGTACCAGCTGATCTCAGCTTCGCATCTGACATATTTTGCGAGAAGACCGAGGATTCCGAAAAGTCTTTTGAATCAGCACAGAGAGGGTCTGATCATAGGAAGTGCCTGTGAGGCCGGTGAGTTGTATCAGGCGATCCTGAACCAGAAATCTCCGCAGGCTGTTGCAAGGCTGGCAGAATTTTATGATTATTATGAAATCCAACCTCTTGGAAACAACCAGTTTATGATCGACAGTGACCGGTATGGAGATATCAATTCCAAAGAGGATTTGCAAAATATCAACCGGGAGATCGTCAGTCTTGGGGAAAAATTCAAAAAGCCTGTCGTGGCGACCTGTGATGTACATTTTCTGGATCCGGAGGACGAAGTGTACCGGAGGATCATCATGGCAGGAAAAGGATTCGGAGATGCGGACACCCAGCCTCCTTTATATCTTCGGACAACGGATGAGATGCTGGAAGAGTTCTCTTATCTTGGTTCCGCGAAAGCCAGGGAGATCGTCATCGACAATCCGAACAGGATCTGCGATATGGTGGAAAAGATCTCTCCGGTCAATCCGAACAAATGCCCTCCGGTCATTGAAAATTCTGAGCAGAATCTAAGAGATATCTGTTACAACAAAGCGCATGAGATTTATGGAGAAAATCTGCCCGAACCGGTGCAGACCAGGCTGGAGAGAGAACTGACATCCATCATTTCCAATGGATATTCGGTGATGTATATCATTGCGCAGAAGCTGGTGTGGAAATCCAATGATGACGGTTATCTGGTAGGTTCCCGAGGTTCTGTAGGATCCTCCTTTGTTGCGACTATGGCGGGAATCACAGAGGTAAATCCTTTGAGTCCGCACTATTATTGCAGTGAGTGTCATTACAGTGACTTTGATTCCGAAGAAGTCCGCGCATTTGCGGGTGGATGCGGGTTTGACATGCCGGATAAAAACTGTCCGAACTGTGGGGCCAAACTGGTAAAAGCCGGATTTGACATTCCATTTGAGACCTTCCTTGGATTTAAAGGAGACAAGGAGCCGGATATCGACCTGAACTTTTCCGGAGACTACCAGGCAAAAGCGCACCGGTATACAGAGGTCATCTTCGGAGAAGGGCATACGTTCAAAGCCGGAACCATTGGTACACTGGCAGATAAGACGGCATTTGGATATGTGAAGAATTATTATGAGGAGCGCGGACATCGGAAGCGGAAATGTGAGATTGACCGGATTTTACAGGGATGTACGGGGATCAGAAGGAGTACGGGACAGCATCCGGGAGGAATCGTGGTATTGCCTCACGGGCATGACATCAATGAGTTTACACCGGTACAGCACCCGGCAAATGATATGACTACGGATATTATTACGACTCATTTTGATTACCATTCCATTGACCACAACCTTTTGAAACTTGACATTCTGGGGCATGATGATCCGACCATGATCCGTACTCTGGAGGAGTATATTACATCTGATGCGCTGGAGAATGAGTACAATGACGAGAATCCGTTTGATGCGACAAAGATTCCGCTGGATGATAAAAAAGTACTTTCTCTGTTTCACGATACCAGTGCATTGGGAATCAAACCTGAGGATATTGACGGCTGTAATCTGGGATGTCTTGGAATCCCGGAATTCGGTACGGATTTCGTAATCCAGATGGTACAGGATGCCAATCCGCAGTCTCTTTCTGATCTGATCCGTATTTCCGGTCTGTCCCACGGAACGAATGTGTGGCTTGGAAATGCACAGGTTCTGATCGAATCGGGAAAGGCAACGATTTCCACTGCAATCTGTACCCGAGACGATATCATGATCTATCTGATCAATCAGGGTGTGGACAGCGCGCTGTCATTTACGATCATGGAGAGTGTGCGAAAAGGAAAAGGACTAAAGCCGGAATGGGAAGAAACCATGAAGGAAAAGGACGTGCCGGACTGGTATATCTGGTCCTGTAAGCAGATCAGCTATATGTTCCCGAAGGCACATGCGGCGGCATATGTTATGATGGCATATCGAATCGCTTATTGTAAGATCAATTATCCGCTGGCTTATTACGGTGCGTATTTTGGGATTCGTGCCAATGCATTTTCGTATGAACTGATGTGTCAGGGAAAGGATAAACTGAATTACTACATGAAAGATTATAAGCGCCGGTCAGATTCTCTGAGCAACAAGGAACAGGATGTACTGAAGGATATGAAGATTGTACAGGAAATGTACGCAAGAGGTTATGAGTTCCTGCCTTTGGATATTTACAAGGCGAAGGCAACAAAATTCCAGATCATTGACGGAAAACTGATGCCTCCCCTCTCCAGTATCGAAGGGATGGGAGAAAAGGCGGCAGAGGCTGTGGAGGAGGCTGCAAAAGACGGACCGTATCTGTCTTTGGATGATTTCAGACAGCGAACAAAGGTGAGCAAGACCGTGATCGAATTTATGTCAGACCTGGGGTTGTTTGGAAATCTTCCGCAGAGCAATCAGCTTTCCTTGTTTGACTTTTAGGCAGGATATGGTATAATAGGGCAACTGTTACTTTGCTGCGTCACATGAATAAAGTGGCGTAGCAAAGGGAGAGAATGGAGGAAGATGCGATGTATGATTTTGAAGAAATAAGAAAAGAAGATCCGGAAATTGCAGAAGCGATTCAGGCAGAGATGGCAAGACAGAATTCCCATATTGAGCTGATCGCCTCAGAAAACTGGGTGAGCAAAGCAGTGATGGCAGCGATGGGAAGTCCGCTCACGAACAAATATGCGGAAGGGTATCCGGGAAAACGTTATTATGGCGGATGCCAGTGTGTAGATGTGGCAGAGAATCTGGCGATTGAGCGTGCGAAAAAGCTGTTTGGCTGTGAATATGTCAATGTACAGCCGCACTCCGGGGCACAGGCGAATATGGCAGTGCAGTTTGCGATGCTCACTCCGGGAGATAAAGTGATGGGAATGAACCTGGATCATGGTGGTCACCTGACGCATGGATCTCCGGTCAATATGTCCGGAAAATATTTTGAGATCACACCGTATGGTGTCAATGAAGAAGGCGTGATCGATTATGAGGAAGTTCGAAGGATTGCGAAAGAGTGCCGGCCGAAGCTGATCATTGCGGGAGCAAGTGCCTATGCCAGAATCATAGATTTTAAGAAATTCCGTGAGATTGCAGATGAGGTGGGAGCTTATCTGATGGTAGATATGGCTCATATTGCAGGTCTGGTCGCAGCAGGACTTCATCCGAGCCCGATCCCGTATGCACATGTGACGACAACCACCACGCATAAGACACTGCGCGGACCACGAGGCGGCATGATCTTAAGCAGCAATGAGATGAATGAAAAGTTCAATTTTAACAAAGCAATCTTTCCTGGAATTCAGGGAGGTCCGCTGATGCATGTGATTGCAGCAAAAGCAGTGTGCTTCAAAGAAGCCCTAAGTCCGGATTTCGTTGCATATCAAGAGCAGATCCTGAAAAATGCGAAAGCATTGTGCAATGGATTATTAGAGCGAGGTGTGAAGATTGTATCCGGTGGAACGGACAACCATTTGATGCTGGTGGATCTGACTGGAACCAATGTCAGCGGAAAAGAACTGGAAAAGCGTCTGGATCAGGCTCATATCACCTGCAATAAAAATACAATCCCGAATGATCCGCGCTCTCCGTTTGTGACAAGTGGTGTGCGTCTGGGGACTCCGGCAGTTACAAGCAGAGGAATGAAAGAGCAGGAGATGGACCAGATTGCGGAGATGATTGCAATGGTGATCCGGGATGAGAAAAATGTAGAACAGGTAAAAGAAATGGTGCAGAAGCTGACAGAAAAATATCCTCTGTGCTAAAGAAGACGATAAAAAGAATCTGCCTCCGTATCGGGAAGCAGATTCTTTTTATAATCTCGTTTTGTTGTATAACTTTTAAATATTAAATTGGAATTATATAATTAAAAGGTACATCTAAAATCTGATTAAAGCTTTACTACGTTTGTTGCCTGAGGTCCTTTAGCGCCTTCTGTTACTTCGAATTCAACAGCCTGGCCTTCTTCTAAGGATTTGAATCCATCCATTACGAGTCCTGAGTAGTGTACAAATACATCATTTCCTTCGGAATCAGAGATGAATCCATAACCTTTTTGGTTGTTAAACCATTTTACTGTACCTGTCATTGTGTTACCTCCATAAATTTGAAAATAAATAATAAAGTATATCGTATTGCTTATCCAATCAAAAACAATACTTCGTCATTTTAGCATATTTAACAATGAGTGTCAAATGATTTCTTTTGGTATTTGTAAAAGTATACAAAAAATGTCGAAATGTGTAGAAATAAAAGCATTTTCTATAAATCTTGTGCAAAAGAAACTGAAAATGAGAGATTGTATTTACACAGGATTTCTATTAAAATAGAGGAAGCAAAAAGTGATAAAGGAGAAGCCGGAATATGAAAATGTCTACAAGAGGGCAGTATGCACTGGAAATTGCAGTGGATCTTGCGCTGCATCTGATGCCGGATCGTCTGGAAAGTCTGAATGATATCGCAAAGAGGCGAAATCTTTCAGAAAAATATCTGGAGAGGATTATGAAGCTTTTAAAAGAGGCGGGTCTTGTAAAAAGTGTGCGCGGTGCATATGGAGGATATTGCCTGACGAAGGAGCCGGGAGAAATTTCTGTATTGGAAGTGCTTCGTGCTGCGGAAGGTCAGCTGGCACCGGTATCCTGTCTTGTTGAAAATACCGAGTGTGGAATGGAATGCGAAATCTGCTCTACGAAAAGTACCTGGGGTGAGATGTGGGAGCAGATACTGGATACGGCTGCAGAGGTTACAGTTGCAGATATTGCAGAGATCGTAAAGAAAAAAGAGACCTGTTAGAAAGAGTGCCGGAGGGCGGTTTTACTGCCTGACGGTACTCTTTTTGTTTTATGGTTTAAAGCTGTTTTTGGAGTTGCTGTGTTCATCTTTTGGATAAAATAATTTCAAGAAAATATATTAAACATATTGACATGGTAGGGAAAAAGAGGTATAACAATAAAAACATTACTAAATCGATAGGAATTAAAGGAGGAGTGCCATGAAAGTATCGACAAGAGGAAGATATGGACTGCGCGCCCTGGTTGATATGACCATTCATTCGAATAATGCTCCGGTTTCGCTTGTTCAGGTCGCAAACAGACAGAAGATTTCTCTGAATTATCTGGAACAGGTTTTCGGAACATTGAGAAAAGCAGGCATTGTGGTCAGTGTAAAAGGAGCCGGAGGCGGATATAAACTGGCGAGAGATGCAGAGTCCATTACGGTCAAAGAAGTGCTGGAGGCACTGGAAGGAACCTTTTCGATCATAGACCGGATTCCGGGAGAAGAGCAGGATGCAGTTCAGGAGGCGATCGAGAAGCTTGTATGGAGCAGGATTGATGAAACAGTCAATACATTTCTGGAACAGAAAACGTTAAAGATGCTGGCGGATGAATACCGGGAAAAACTGGAACAGAACGCGGGCATGTACTACATTTAAAAACGATGCAATGAATATAGGAGGACAGACATATGGCAGGAATTTATCAGAGTGTAACAGAATTAATCGGAAGAACTCCACTTCTGGAAGTAAAGAATCTGGAGAAAGAACTGAATCTCCAGGCAAGAGTGCTGGTGAAGCTGGAATACTTTAATCCGGCAGGCAGCGTAAAGGATCGGGCAGCGCTTCAGATGATCACAGAGGCAGAGGAAAACGGTACATTAAAACAGGGATCTGCTATCATTGAGCCTACAAGTGGAAATACCGGAATCGGGCTTGCATCGATTGCAGCGTCAAGAGGATACAGAGCAATCTTTGTAATGCCGGAAACGATGAGTATCGAGCGAAGAAAACTTCTGAAGGGATATGGCGCAGAAATTGTGCTCACAGAAGGAGCAAAGGGGATGAAAGGAGCCATTGCAAAAGCAAAAGAGCTGGAGCAGGAGATTGAAAATGCAGTGATCCTGGGGCAGTTCGTAAATACCGCGAATCCAAGAGCACACGAAAAAACAACAGGGCCGGAGATCTGGGAAGATACACAAGGACAGGTGGATCTGTTTGTAGCAGGTGTCGGTACCGGCGGAACGATCACAGGAACCGGTGCTTATTTGAAATCAGTCAATCCGTCCATTGAGATTGTGGCAGTGGAGCCGGCGTCTTCCGCAGTGCTGTCGGGAGAAAATCCGGGACCGCACGGACTGCAGGGAATTGGTGCAGGATTTGTGCCGGATGTACTCAATACTTCTGTTTATGATCGCATCAGTAAAGTGAAAGAGCAGGAGGCGTACAAAGCTTCCCGTCTTCTGGCAGAAAAGGAAGGAGTTCTGGTTGGTATTTCTTCCGGAGCAGCACTGTCAGTTGCACTTTTGGAGGCCGGAAAAGAGGAAAACCGTGGAAAGACAATTGTAGCATTGCTTCCGGATACAGGAGAACGATATCTTTCCACACCGCTTTTTGACTGAAAAATTAGATCAAAATGTTAAAAAAACGTTGGTCAGACAAAGCATATTTATTGCAGAACACAGGTTGAAAAAAAGCGAAAGATAGTATATACTACAAAGAAAAAAGGCAAAAGGAGTTTTAGTGCTATGAAAGAATTTAAATATGTAGTGACAGACGCAGAAGGAATCCACGCAAGACCAGCAGGACTGCTTGTGAAAAAAGCAGGAGAATTTACATCTTCCGTAACAATTGCAAAAGGTGACAAATCTGCAGATGCAAAAAGAATCTTCGGTGTGATGGGACTTGGAGTAAAGACAGGAGAAGAAGTGACAATTACTGCTGATGGTGCAGATGAAGATGCAGCAATCGCAGAACTGGAAGCATTCTTTAAAGAAAACTTATAATTCCCATAAAGTCTGAGGAAAATATTATGATTACAATAACAGGAAAAAGTGTATTTGGTGGAGTGTCCATCGGAAAACTTTCTTTTTATAAAAGAAATCAGAAAGTGATCAAAAGAGAACACGTAGAAAATGTAGAATCAGAGTGTGTAAGATTTCAGGAAGCAAAAGCTGAGGGAATCCGTCAGTTAAAAGAATTGTACGAAAAATCGATTGCCGATGTCGGAGAAGCCAACGCTATGATTTTTGAGATTCATCAGATGATGCTGGAAGACCTGGATTATATTGAGTCTATCGAAAATATCATCCGTTCTCAGAAAGTCAATGCAGAGTTTGCAGTAGCAACGACAGCTGACAATTTTGCGCAGATGTTTGCGGCAATGGATGATGCATATATGCAGGGACGTGCAGCGGACGTAAAGGATGTTTCTGAGCGTGTGCTGGATATCCTCTGCGGAGTCAGCGAGGGAATCAAGCAGACAGACGAGCCTTCGATCATTGCAGCAGATGATCTGGCACCGAGTGAGACGGTACAGCTGGATAAGAGCAAAGTACTTGCATTTGCAACGATGTACGGTTCTTCCAATTCTCATACTGCGATTCTGGCGCGTACCATGAATATCCCGGCTGTTATCGGTCTGGGTGAAAGTCTGAGTCCTCAGTATGACGGAAAGATGGCTGTGATCGACGGATTTACAGGAACATTGTATATTGATCCGGATGAAGAGACACTTTCCAGAATGCAGAAAAAGCGGGAAGAAGATCTTGAGAAAAAGGCACTCTTGGAACAGCTCAAAGGAAAAGAGAACATCACAAAGAGTGGTCAGAAGATCAATGTATATGCAAATATCGGAAATGCATCTGATGTTGGTGCAGTCCTGAAAAATGATGCAGGCGGAATCGGTTTGTTCCGCAGTGAGTTCTTATATCTGGAGAATGAGACATTCCCGACAGAAGAGCAGCAGTTTGCAGTATACAAGCAGGTTGCAGAAAACATGGCAGGGAAAAAAGTGATCATCCGTACACTGGATATCGGAGCTGATAAACAGGTGGATTATTTCGAACTGGACAAAGAAGAGAATCCGGCACTTGGATATCGTGCGATCCGTATTTGTCTGACAAGACCGGAAATCTTTAAGACACAGCTTCGTGCACTTTACAGAGCTGCATTTTACGGAAATATTTCGATCATGTTCCCAATGATCATTTCTGTTTCAGAGATTCATAAGATCAAAGAGATGATCAAAGAAGTGAAAGCAGAGTTGAAAGAACAGGGAATCCCATATAAAGAAGATGTGGAGCTTGGTGTGATGATCGAGACTCCGGCCTCTGTTATGATCAGCCGTGAACTGGCAAAGGAAGTTGACTTCTTCAGTGTGGGAACGAATGACCTGACACAGTACACTCTGGCGATCGACCGTCAGAATTCAAAACTGGACGAGTTCTATGATCCGCATCATCCGGCAGTGCTGGCGATGATCCGCATGGCTGCAGAGAATGCACATGCAGAAGGAAAATGGATCGGCATTTGCGGAGAACTTGGCGCAGATCTGGAATTGACAGAAGAATTCCTGAAGATGGGACTGGATGAACTTTCTGTTTCTCCATCGATGGTTCTTCCGCTGAGAAAGAAAATCCGCGATTGTGAATAATCAGATACAAAAAAGGACATTGTCTGAAAAGACAGTGTTCTTTTTTGTGTTGGTAATTTCTTAAAAAAGAACTTGCAAACATATGTTCTGAATGCTATAATACAAAAAGAACATATGTTCTGAAAGGAGCGGAAATATGGCGGAGATTATTCAGGAAAAAATGTCAATCTATGAAAAACTTCAGATTCTGATTGATGCGGCAAAGTATGATGTGGCGTGCACCTCCAGCGGCGTAGAAAGGAAAGGTGATGGCACAGGTATAGGCAATTGCAGCAAGGCGGGAATCTGTCACAGCTTTTCTACGGATGGAAGGTGTATTTCACTTCTGAAGATTTTATTTACGAATGAGTGTATTTATGACTGCAAATATTGTGTGAATCGATCTTCCAATGACGTGATCCGTACATCTTTTACGCCGGATGAGATCTGCACATTGACGATGGAATTTTACAGAAGAAATTATATCGAAGGATTGTTCTTAAGTTCTGGAATTTTAAAAAATCCGAACTATACGATGGAGCTGATCTATGCAGCCTTGTATAAGCTGCGTCATGTCTGCAATTTTCAGGGATACATTCATGTAAAGGCAATTCCGGGAGCAGATCCGATTCTGATTCAGAAAGTGGGATTTCTGGCAGACAGGATGAGTGTGAATCTGGAATTGCCGACAGCCGAGAGTTTGAGACTTCTGGCACCACACAAGTCAAGAAAAAATATTCTGGCACCCATGCGGCTGGTCCAGGAGAAGTCCAAAGAGAACAGACAGGAGCTGACGCTGTATAAAAGTGCGCCGCGTTTTGTGCCTGCCGGCCAGAGTACGCAGATGATCATCGGCGCCTCTCCGGAGACAGATTATCAGATCCTGCGTGTGGCAGAGTCACTCTACCAGAAATTTGGATTAAAGCGTGTGTTTTATTCTGCTTTTGTGGCGGTCAATGAAGACAAGGCACTTCCGGCAAGAACATCAGATGGACCGCCGCTTCTTCGGGAACACAGACTATATCAGGCAGACTGGCTGCTGCGGTATTACAAGTTTGAAGCAAATGAGCTGCTGAATGAGAAAAATCCGAATTTTAATATATTCCTGGATCCGAAGTGTAACTGGGCGCTGAATCATCTGGAATATTTTCCTGTCGAAGTGAATCGGGCGTCATATGATGTTTTGCTGCGTGTTCCCGGGATCGGTTACAAATCAGCGGGCAGGATCGTAAAAGCAAGGCGGTTCGGATCTCTTGGATTTGAAGACCTCAGGAAAATGGGAGTGGTATTAAAACGGGCGCTCTATTTTATTACGTGCAGTGGAAAAATGATGTATAAAACGAAAATAGAAGAAGATTATATTACAAGGAATCTTTTGAATACGAAAGAACGTTTGCCGGACAGTGTTGCAGGGATGAATTATCAGCAGTTATCCTTATTTGATGATGTAAATTTTACCGGGAACCAGATCGTGACTATGGTATGACAGGAGAGGGATATGAAAAAGATTTATATTTGCAGAGATGACAGAACCGAGATGCTTTCGGCAATTTATGACGCATGGAAAGAAAACCGCAATAAAGAGGTAGGAATCGGGCTTTTGGGAAAGACACAGCAGCAGCTGTTCTGCGAATATGCAGAAGTTGTATCATCCGAAAAGAAAGCGCAGGCGGTGGAACGCCTGATACGGGATCATATGGGAGAGCAGACTTATGAGGATATTTCTTATGCCCTGTTGTGTGAAGATGCGATGAAAGCAGAGGCGATACTACATGTCATGCAGGCAGCGAGACAGGTAAAGCCAAGTAAAAGGATTATGGATTTTCTGGGCAATCCCTCTGTGGCAAAAGTGTTTGAAATGAAACGCAGAGTTTCGAATGAAGCCCATTATTTTATTGAGTTTGTAAGATTTCGGGAACTGGAAAACGGAGTTTTGTTTTCCGAGATAGAGCCGAAGAACAGGGTGCTGACATGTATCGCAGAGCATTTTGCAGATCGTTTTCCGATGGAAAACTGGGTGATCTATGACAATACGCATCAGGAATTTCTGGTGCATCCGGCCGGAAAGCATTGGGTGCTGGTACAAGGAGAAGTGCCAGAGCGGAATGTGACAGAGCAGATCACGGAAGCCGAGAAGGAGTATGAAAAATTGTGGAAAGGATTTTTTAAAACCATCTCGATCAAGGAACGGGAAAATTTAAAATGCCAGCGAACACATATACCGGTCAAATATCGTAAAAATGTGACAGAATTCCAGTAAAAAACTATTGTATAATAGGAGGACTTAGTTTAACATAAGGATAACAAAGTGGCGTTGATAAGAGAAAGGAAGGAGAGATATGGAGAGAGAGGCAATCGTCTGGCTGGCGCTTTTTGTTATTCTTCTGATTGTAGAACTGTTGACTGTGGGTCTGACCTCCATCTGGTTTGCAGGAGGTGCACTGGCAGCGCTGATTTTAGAGCTGCTGGGAGTTGATTTCATCTGGCAGATCGGGGCGTTTATCCTGGTTTCATTCGTGCTTGTGTATTTTACGAGGCCGTTTGCAGTAAGATATGTCAATGCACATCATGAAAAGACCAACTATGAACAGGCAGTGGGAAAAATTGTCAGAATTACACAAAGAGTAGATGATCTTGCACAGACCGGAAAAGGAATTCTGGACGGAATGGAATGGACCGTGAGGACAGATGGTAAAGAAGTGCTGGAAAAGGACACTCTGGCAAGAGTAATCCGGATTTCCGGCGTAAAATTGATTGTAGAACCGTATAAGGAGGACTAGAGGATGGGATTGATGGTATTAGGAGTTTTATTGGTATTGGTGATATTGATTCTGGCAGCAAATATCCGAATCGTACCACAGGCACATGCGTATATTCTGGAACGTCTGGGTGGATATAAAGAGACGTGGGGTGTTGGAATTCATTTTAAGATCCCGATTCTGGATCGTGTGGCAAAGAGAGTATCACTCAAAGAGCAGGTTGTAGATTTTGAACCGCAGGCCGTGATCACAAAAGATAATGTTACGATGCAGATTGATACGGTGATCTTTTTTCAGATTACAGATCCGAAGCAGTATGCGTATGGAGTGGAGAACCCGATTGCAGCGATTGAAAATCTGACAGCGACTACACTGCGTAATATCATCGGAGATCTGGAACTGGATGAGACTCTGACATCCAGAGAGACGATCAATTCGGAGATGCGCACATCGCTGGATATCGCTACAGACCCGTGGGGAATCAAGGTGAATCGTGTGGAACTGAAAAATATCATGCCTCCGACTGCAATCCAGGATGCGATGGAGAAACAGATGAAGGCAGAACGTGAAAGAAGGGAAGCGATTCTGAAAGCGGAAGGAGAAAAGAAATCTACAATTCTGGTGGCAGAAGGTAAGAAAGAATCTTTGATCCTGGAAGCGGAGGCGGAAAAACAGGCGGCAATCCTGAATGCGGAAGCAGAAAAGCAGAAGAGAATCAAAGAGGCGGAAGGACAGGCGGAAGCAATCCGTACCGTTCAGAAAGCAACAGCAGAAGGAATTGAATTTATTAAACAGGCAGGTGCGGATGATGCAGTACTGACTTTAAAGAGTCTTGAAGCGTTTGCCAAAGCAGCAGACGGAAGAGCAACCAAGATTATCATTCCGTCCGAATTACAGGGAATCGCTGGTCTGACCAAGACGATCGCAGAGGTTGCAAGACCGGATAAAGCAGCAGAGTAGAGAACATGAAAGAGGAAACAATCATAAGGATATCTGTCCGCAGCCTTGTAGAATTTATTCTGCGGGAAGGGGACATTGACAACAGAGTGTCCGGCAGTATGGAAAAAGATGCCATGCTGCTGGGCGGTAAAATACACCGCAAAATACAAAGCCGTATGGGAACGAATTACACAGCGGAGGTTCCGCTTAAAATACAGATGCCGTGCGATGGGTTTGTTTTGCAGATAGAAGGGCGCGCCGATGGAGTTTTGAAAGATGACGGAAAAGTCCTGATCGATGAGATCAAGGGGATTTTGCGAAGTCTGGAACATCTGGAAGCGCCCGTTCCCGTTCATTTGGCTCAGGCAAAATGTTATGCTTATATTTATGCAGTTCAGAATTCTTTGAAGTGCATTGACGTTCAGATGACGTATTGTCAGATGGAAACAGAGGAAATCCGCAGGTTTTGCCAGGAATTTGAATTTCAAGAGCTTCAGACGTGGTTTCAGGATCTGGTGACACAATATGAAAAATGGGCAAAATTTGAAATTGAATGGCGGAATGTACGCAATGATTCGATCCGGCAGATTGAGTTTCCTTTTCCCTATCGAGAAGGACAGCGCGACCTGGTGGCCTCGGTATACCGCACGATCTTGCGAAAGAAAAAGCTGTTTATCCAGGCGCCTACCGGAGTGGGAAAAACAATGGCAACTGTATTTCCGGCAGTGAGGGCAATGGGGGAAGGGCTGGGAGAAAAGATTTTTTATCTGACAGCGAAGACGATTATGAGGACAGTTGCAGAGCAGGCATTTTCCCTGTTGAAAGAAAAGGGGCTGTTGTATAAGACCATTACGCTGACAGCAAAAGAAAAAATCTGTTTTTGTGAGGAGGCAGAGTGCAATCCGGATGCCTGTCCTTATGCAAAAGGACATTTTGACAGAGTGAATGATGCAGTTTTTGATCTGATCACACATTCCGGCGACTGGAGCAGAGAGGTTCTGGAAGAACAGGCGAAAAAGTACATGGTCTGTCCGTTTGAGATGTCTCTGGATGTGTCCAACTGGGCAGATGCAGTGATCTGTGATTACAATTATGTGTTTGATCCGCAGGCTCATATAAAGCGCTTTTTCTCAGAAAGTGGAAAAGAGGAATACCTGTTTCTGATCGATGAGGCGCATAATCTGGTGGAGCGGGGAAGGGAGATGTATAGTGCATCTCTATACAAAGAAGATTTACTGGAAGTAAGAAAACTGGTAAAGGCAGAGGATCCGAAACTGGCAAAGCGTTTGTCAGAATGTAATCAGCAGTTTTTGGAATTAAAGAGAGAGTGTGAACATTATCAGATTTTAAAAAGTGTATCGCATATTGCGTTAAAGCTGATGAATGTGCTTTCGAAACTGGAAGATTATCTGGAAGAGTGCAAGGATGCAGAAAAGAAAAAGCGGGTGCTGGATTTTTATTTTGCAGTGCGCAGTTTTTTAAATATCCATGATATCATGGATGAAAATTATGTGATCTTTTCGGAAATGATGGAAGACGGAAGGTTTCAAATCAAGCTTTTTTGCGTCAATCCGGCGGTGAATCTTCAAAATTATCTGGAACAGGGAAGCAGTACGATTTTCTTTTCTGCAACACTGCTTCCGGTTCATTACTATAAAAAGCTGCTTAGTGTTGAGAAAGATGATTATGCAGTGTATGCACATAGTTCTTTTCCGCAGGAAAATAAATTTCTTTTTATTGGAACGGATGTAAGTACCCGTTATACAAGAAGGGGAGAGAGTACATATCAGAGATTTGCCAGATATATTGCAGTGATGGCAGAACAGAAAAAAGGAAATTATATGGCGTTTTTTCCATCGTACCGTTTTTTGGAAGAGGTACATACGTGCTTTTTGGAGTGTGTTGATCACGAAGTCGACAGTATCTGTCAGGTTTCGTATATGGATGAAGAACAGAGGGAAGAGTTTTTGGAGGAATTTGAACGGGAAAGAGAGAAAAGTCTGGTTGCATTTTGCGTGATGGGCGGAATTTTTTCAGAGGGGATTGATCTGACAGAGGACAAGTTGATCGGAGCAGTAATCGCCGGGACAGGGCTTCCTCAGGTGTGTACAGAACGGGAAATTTTAAAGCAGTATTTTAATGCTGCCGATATGGATGGGTTTGACTATGCGTATCTGTATCCGGGAATGAACAAAGTTCTGCAGTCTGCCGGGAGGGTGATCCGAACGGAAAGTGACAGAGGTGTGATCCTGTTGTTGGATGACAGGTTTCGGGAAATGCGATACCGGGAAGTGTTTCCGAGAGAGTGGCAGCAGTATCAACTGGGAAGTGTGAAAAATCTGGAACAAGAAATACGGACTTTCTGGGAAAGTCCGTAATTGTACATCAGTCAAAAAAACTTAAGAATTCTTTTGCTGCCTTTGAGGTCAGTACCTGTTCATTATAAGCGATGACAAGCTCACGCTCTGGCAGTTCTTCTTCTGTCTGGACGGCAAAGAGATCGCAAGTCTGCTCAGAAAGACAGAAATTCGGAATAAATGCGATTCCGAGTCCGATTCGTGCAAGATCGATCAGAAGATCATTGCTGGTCAGCTCGATTTCAGGAACCAGATCCAGTTGATGCTGCTGGAAGAGGCGGTGCAGATATTCACTGGTGGTACTGTGCTTGTCCAACATCAGAATTGGATATTTTGACAGTTCCTGATAGGAAAGCTTCTTTCCTTTCAACTCTGCAAAATCCTGGTTGGCAATAAAAACATCATGAAATTTTTTGATCTTTTTGATCGAAGAGACATTGCTTAAGTAGCTGTTTGGGTAGTTGACCACAATGAGATCGACCTGTCCGGATTCCAGTAATTCTACACATTTGATGGATGTCTGGTTGACAACTTTGATGTGGGCATTTGGAAATGCTTCGTGAAATTTCTTTAAATAGGGAACCAGAAAATATCGGCAGATCGTATCACTGGCTCCAATCCGAATCTGTCCACCGGTAGAAGCTGCATCCAGAAGCTGGGATTCCCCGCGCTGGATCAGGTGCATGGCAGGTTCGATATGGCGAAGGAGGATTTCTCCTTCCGGTGTGAGCTGGACTTTTTTTGTACTGCGGATAAAAAGCACCTGATCCAGCTTGCGTTCCAGTGTTTTGATAGACTGACTGACAGCAGATTGTGAGATGAAAAGCTGTTTGGAAGCTTCGGAAAAACTCAAAGTAGATGCCACATGATAGAATACCTTATATAGTTCATAGTTAATATCCATTATTAGACCTCCTAATAAGTGCTCCCTGTATTATAGGGCAAAAATGAATGAATTACAATCTATATTGTGGTAAAATATACAGGAATCGCAGAAGAATGGAAAAAATGACGAAAGCAGAAAAGACTGGGAGGTAAAATGCGTGAAAAAAGTACAATGGTTTTTGGGAATCGTGTTTTCTCTGGCGCTGATTCTGGTGCTGTTGATCAGCAGCTTTCAATTTGCGGCGTATGGAGATTTTGGATTTTACGAAAAAGAATATAAGAAATATGATGTGGTCTCGGATCTTGATATGGAGCTGAAAGATGTGATGTATGTGACCTATGAGATGATGGATTATCTGATCGGTGACAGAGAAAATCTGGATGTGTACATAGTGGTAGAAGGAAAAGAGCAGGACTTTTTTAATGAGCAGGACAAATTGCATATGGCTGATGTGAAAAATTTGTTTCTTGGTGGTCTTATGGTAAGAAGAGTATCAGCGGCGGTGATGCTGCTCTGTCTTTTTGTACTTTGGGTGACAAAGGCGAATTGGAAAAAGATTCTGGCAAGAGGATATCAGATCGGTCTTGGGATCGCCACAGCCGGAGTCGTGTTTCTGGCAGGAGCGCTGATTGTAGATTTTAATACAGCATTTACGGTATTCCATGAGATATTTTTTACCAATGATCTGTGGTTGTTTGATCCCGCTGAGGATTATATGATCCGGATGCTGCCGGAAGGTTTTTTCTATGATATGGCATTGCGCATTGGGGGAATCTTCATTATCAGTATGCTGATCTTTCTGGCAGTCAGTGTGTTTCTCGCCAGACAGGCCAAGAAAGATGAAAATGAAAGAAAAATTAAAAGTACTTATGAGTGAGTTTAATTATATTAATTATACTTATGAGAAAAAATGTGGTAAGATTACGGTAAAAAGAGTTACTTAATGTTTGAAAGAAGTGCAAAGGAGATTGTATATGAGCAACGTGAAGCGCGTATATGTAGAAAAAAAGGCAGAATTTGCCGTACAGGCAAAAGAATTGAGACATGAGATCAGAAGTTATCTTGGAATTGAAACTGTGACAGGTGTCAGAGTTCTGATTCGTTATGATGTGGAGAATCTTTCAGAAGATACGTTTGAGAAAGCATGTAATGGGATTTTTGCGGAACCGCCGGTAGATGTACTTTATCTTGAGAGCTTTCCGGTATTTGACAAAGATCATGTATTTTCGGTAGAATATCTGCCGGGACAGTTTGATCAGAGAGCAGATTCTGCTGAACAGTGTGTGCAGTTTATCAAAGAGGACGAGTCTCCTGTGATCAAAACGGCGACAACATATGTCATCGAAGGAAACGTAACAGAGGATGAATTTGCAGCGATCAAGAATCACTGTATCAACCCTGTGGACTCAAGAGAGACAGGAATGGAAAAACCGGAAACGTTAGTGACTGTGTTTGAGGAACCGGAAGATGTGAAAGTATTTGATGGTTTTGAGACAATGCCGGAAGCAGAATTAAAAGCGCTTTATGATTCCCTTGGGCTGGCAATGACATTTAAAGATTTCCAGCATATCCAGAATTATTATCACGGAGAAGAGCATAGAAATCCGACTATGACAGAGATTCGTGTTCTGGATACATACTGGTCTGATCACTGCCGTCACACGACATTCTCTACAGAGTTAAAGGATGTGACATTCGGTGAAGGAGACTATAAAGAGCCGATCGTCAATACATACAAACAGTATTTAAGTGACCACAGTGAGATCTTCAAAGGAAGAGAAGATAAGTTTGTCTGCCTGATGGATCTTGCGCTGATGGCGATGCGTAAGCTGAAAAAAGAAGGAAAGCTTGCAGATCAGGAAGAATCAGATGAAATCAATGCATGCAGTATTGTTGTTCCGATCAAAGTAGATGGAGTGGAAGAAGAGTGGCTGATCAATTTTAAAAATGAGACACACAATCACCCGACAGAGATTGAACCGTTTGGTGGAGCGGCAACCTGCCTTGGCGGTGCAATCCGTGATCCGTTGTCAGGACGTACTTATGTATATCAGGCAATGCGTGTGACAGGAGCTGCAGATCCGACGGTATCTGTAAAAGAGACTTTAAAAGGAAAACTTCCTCAGAAAAAACTGGTGAGAGGAGCTGCTCACGGATACAGTTCTTACGGAAACCAGATCGGTCTGGCGACAGGACTGGTAAAAGAAATCTATCATCCGGATTATGTGGCAAAACGTATGGAGATCGGTGCAGTGCTTGGGGCTGCTCCAAGACGTGCGGTGATCCGTGAGAATTCAGATCCGGGAGATATTATCGTACTGCTCGGCGGACGTACCGGACGTGACGGATGCGGTGGAGCAACAGGTTCTTCCAAAGTACATACAGAAGAATCTATTGAGACTTGTGGCGCAGAGGTTCAGAAAGGAAATCCTCCGACAGAGCGCAAGATTCAGCGCTTATTCCGCAGAGAAGAAGTAAGTAAGCTGATTAAAAAGTGTAACGACTTTGGTGCGGGCGGTGTTTCTGTTGCGATTGGAGAGCTTGCAGACGGACTTCGTGTGGATCTGGATAAAGTACCGAAAAAATATGCAGGTCTGGATGGAACAGAGATTGCTATTTCAGAATCTCAGGAGCGAATGGCGGTAGTCGTAGATCCGAAAGATGTGGCAGAATTCATGTCTTATGCAAAGGAAGAAAACTTAGAAGCAGTCGAAGTTGCAGTAGTGACAGAATCTCCGAGACTGGTTTTGGTGTGGAGAGGAAATGAAATTGTCAATATTTCCCGAGCGTTCCTTGACACCAATGGAGCACATCAGGAGACAACAGTAGAAGTTGAGATTCCTGCAAAGAAAGACAGTCTGTTCGTAAAAGAAGAAGTGACGGATGTAAAAGAAAAATGGCTGGAGACCTTAAAGGATTTAAATGTATGCTCTCAGAAAGGTCTGGTAGAGATGTTCGATGGCTCCATCGGAGCAGGTTCCGTGTTTATGCCGTACGGTGGTCAGTATCAGATGACAGAGACACAGGCTATGGTTGCAAAAGTTCCGGTTATGAATGGAACAACAGATGCGGTTTCTATGATGAGCTACGGATTTGATCCATATCTGTCAAGCTGGAGTCCGTATCATGGAGCGATTTATGCAGTGGTAGAGTCAGTTGCGAAGATCGTAGCCGCAGGTGGAGATTATAGCAAGATTCGTTTTACATTCCAGGAATATTTCCGTCGTATGACAGAAGATCCGAAGAGATGGAGTCAGCCGTTTGCAGCACTCTTGGGTGCATATGAAGCACAGCTTGGATTCGGGCTTCCGTCTATCGGGGGGAAAGACAGTATGTCTGGAACATTCCAGGATATTGATGTTCCACCGACTCTTGTATCGTTTGCCGTAGACATGGCAACAGAGGATGAGATTATTACTCCGGAACTGAAAAAGTCAGGAAATAAACTGGTTTGGATGAAGATTGAAAAAGATCAGTATGATCTCCCGGTTTATACACAGCTGATGGATCAGTATGGCAAATTTGCAGCAGATATCCACAGTGGAAAGATTGTTTCCGCATATGCGCTGGATCGTCATGGTGTAATCGCTGCGGCAAGTAAGATGGCATTTGGAAATAAACTGGGTGTGAAGATCGAGCATAATCTGGATGCGGGAGAATTGTTTGCGCCGGCATTTGGAGATATTATTGCAGAAGTTCCGGCAGACAAAGTGGGAGAATTGAGCATTGCATACACGGTGATCGGTGAGGTTCTCGAAGAGCAGAAATTTGTTTATGCGGATACCGAAATTGCTCTGACAGAAGCGGAAGAAGCATGGACAGGCACTCTGGAAAGTGTATTTGCGACAAAATCTTCCGCAGATAATGATGAAGTGGTGGAAGAAAAGCTCTATCATACATCTGATATTCATATCTGCAGTCATAAGATCGGACAGCCGACCGTATTTATTCCGGTATTTCCTGGAACAAACTGTGAGTATGACAGCCGTAAGGCGTTTGAGAGAGCAGGCGCAAATGTGATCACAAAGGTATTCCGTAATATGAATGCAGAGGATATCCGTGATTCTGTTGCCGAGTTTGAAAAGGCAATCGGACAGGCACAGATGATCATGTTCCCGGGTGGATTCAGTGCAGGAGATGAACCGGATGGTTCTGCAAAATTCTTTGCAACTGCATTCCAGAATGCAAAGATCAAAGAAGCAGTAGAAAAACTGTTGAATGAAAGAGATGGACTGGCGCTCGGTATCTGCAACGGATTCCAGGCACTGATCAAACTGGGACTGGTTCCTTATGGTAAGATTGTAGGACAGACAGCGGATTCTCCAACATTGACATATAACACGATTGGACGTCATATTTCAAAGATGGTCTACACAAAAGTTGTGACAAACAAATCACCTTGGCTTGCAGGTGCAGAGCTCGGAGGGGTTTACACAAATCCGGCTTCCCACGGAGAAGGTCGTTTTGTAGCGAGTGAAGAGTGGCTGGATCAGTTATTCGCGAACGGTCAGGTAGCAACACAGTACTGCGATCCGTCAGGAAATATCAGTATGAACGAAGAGTGGAATGTCAATGGCTCCTACCGTGCGATCGAAGGTATCACAAGTCCGGATGGAAGAGTACTTGGAAAGATGGCACATTCCGAACGCCGCGGTGATTCTGTAGCAATCAATATCTACGGAGAGCAGGATCTGAAGATCTTTGAATCCGGTGTGAAATATTTTAAATAAAAGAATGGTTTGATTTGAAAAACAGACTTGTATTTTTTGTAACAGTCTGATACAATCTAATTTGTAATTAATAGCAAAGGCTGTTACTGGTAATGCAGGCAAGACCGAGAACAATGAGGAGCATGAGATTATTGCACCTCTTGTCTTGGTCTTTTTTTATGAAGAAAGTATCAATTATTCCAGGTTCGTAATCCATATGCAATTTTTTTTGCAACGGCTTTTGGAAGATTTGCTCCAGAAAGAAATTACAGAAGAGGAAAGGGTTTATTTGATTGTACATATTTCCAGAACTACACAAAAGCAATAAAAATAAAAAAATGTGGAAAAAAGTAGAAAAATAGTATTGACAATCTAAAAAGTCAATAGTATAATAATCAAGCAAGTTGCGATTGAGAAAATAGCAGCTTCAAATTATGGGGTCTTAGCTCAGCTGGGAGAGCATCTGCCTTACAAGCAGAGGGTCACAGGTTCGAGCCCTGTAGGCCCCATAGATTTAAGTGAATATGGCGGAATAGCTCAGTTGGCTAGAGCACACGGTTCATACCCGTGGTGTCGCTGGTTCAAATCCAGTTTCCGCTACGAAGAGAGAGGTCTGAATTTCAGATCTCTTTTGTTTTTTGCTCCAAGAGTTTTGGATAAAAAGAATAAGGGAGAAAGAAAAATGTTGATGAGTATTGCGTGTATACTGTTGCTTGGCATGATGATGGGATGGCTTTGTAAAAAAGTGCATCTTCCGGGGCTCTTAGGAATGTTGGTGACAGGGATCGTATTGGGGCCATATGCTTTGAATCTGATCGATGCTTCCATTTTGAATATTTCGTCTGAGCTTCGAAAGATTGCATTGATCATTATTCTGGCAAGAGCAGGGCTTTCACTGAATCTGGAAGACTTGAAAAAAGTAGGGAGACCGGCAATTCTGATGTGTTTTGTTCCGGCTTGTTTTGAAATTCTGGGGATGATTCTGCTGGCACCGAGGCTGCTTGGGGTTTCAATTTTGGATGCAGCCATTATGGGGACTGTTGTAGGAGCAGTCTCACCTGCCGTGATCGTTCCGAAAATGCTGAAGCTTATGGAAGAAAATTACGGGACGGGAAAAGGTATTCCTCAACTGATCCTTGCGGGAGCTTCTGTGGATGATGTTTTTGTAATTGTCTTATTTACAGCGTTCACTGGTCTTGCACAGGGGGATGCGGTATCTGTAAAAAACTTTGTGAACATTCCGGTTTCCATTGCGTTGGGGATTGTTGTCGGAATGACTGTCGGATATCTGATGGCAAAGTTTTTTGAAAAGATACATATCCGGGATACGTCCAAGGTGATGATCTTTCTGTGTGTTTCGTTTATTCTGGTCACATTGGAGGATCAGCTTGCGGATGTGATCCCGTTTGCTTCATTGATCGCTGTGATGGCAGTCGGAATCACGCTTCAGAAAAAGCGGAAAAGAGTTGCAGAACGTTTGTCTTTTAAATTCAACAAACTGTGGGTTGTTTCAGAAATTATGCTGTTTGTTCTTGTGGGAGCCACAGTGAATATTAAATATGCGCTGTCGGCAGGATTTGCAGCTGTTATTTTGATTTTTGGCGTGCTTGTATTCCGGATGGTGGGAGTATTTTTCTGTCTTTTAAAAACCGGTTTAAACAGGAAGGAGCGGACATTCTGCATGATCGCATATATGCCGAAAGCAACTGTTCAGGCGGCCATTGGAGGGATTCCGCTTGCCATGGGGCTTTCCTGTGGGAATATCGTTCTGACAGTGGCAGTTGTGTCGATTCTTATTACAGCTCCTCTGGGCGCGTTTCTGATTGATTTTACTTATCAAAAATTGTTGAGCCGGTAGGGTGTATTTTTGGCAGAAAAGCTGATATACTAGTGAAGTAAATTGAATGTCAGAAATAAGGAGAGTGTGAGATAGAGATGAATTTTCAGGAAAAACAGCAGGAATATGCAAGATTGATCGTAGAAAATGGCGCGGCCATCCAGAAAGGACAGGAACTGGTCCTGCGCTGCCCCGCAGAATGCTGGGAGTTTGGCCGGATGATCGTAAAGGCCGGATATGAGGCAGGAGCAAAAGAAGTGATCGTACACTGGGGCGATGATGAAGTTGCACGCTTAAGATACGAGTATGCACCGATGGAGGTGTTTGAAAATGTTCCGAAGTGGCGCGCAGATTCCATGAACAGCTATGCAGAAAATGGAGCGGCATTTATTGCGATCACAGCAGAGAATCCAAATGCTTTTAAAGGCGTGGACAGGGAAAAACAGATGGCAGCTGCAAAAGCGAATGACAAGGCGATGGAGCCGTATTACAAACGGATGGTGTCAAGCCAGGTGCAGTGGGTAGTGGCAGCTGTTCCGGGAAAAGAATGGGCAAAGCAAGTGTTTCCGGAAAAAAGCGAAGCACAAGCCATGGAAAGTCTGTGGGAAGCGATCTTCTGCGCAGTAAGGATTCAGGATGGAGATGCAGTTCAGGCATGGAGAGAGCATGATGCGCTGCTTTCCGAAAAATGTGAGATTTTGAACAAGTATCAGTTTACAGAGCTGCATTATGAGAATGAGGCCGGAACGGATTTCAGAGTAGGACTTGTGAAAAACCATATCTGGGAAGGCGGTTCCGAGGAATCCGGATCGGGAGTGCGTTTTATTGCAAATATGCCGACAGAAGAAGTATTTACAATGCCGGATTGCAGAAAAGCAGAAGGAAAGGTCGTAAGCTCCCGGCCGCTGAGTTATCGGGGGAATCTGATCAAAGACTTCAGTCTGACGTTCCATGAAGGAAAAGTTGTGGATTTTGATGCCGGAGAAGGATACGATGCATTAAAACAGTTGCTGGATACAGATGAAGGTTCCAAAAGTCTTGGAGAAGTAGCGCTGGTGCCGTACGCTTCTCCGATTTCTGAGATGGGAATCCTGTTCTATAATACCTTGTTTGATGAGAATGCATCCTGCCATCTTGCATTGGGAGAGTGTTATCCGACAACCGTTCAGGATGGAGAGAAGATGAATGAAGAAGAATTGCATCAGATCGGCGGGAATCATTCCATCAATCATGTGGACTTTATGATTGGTACAAAAGACATGAAGATTACAGGAATTACAGAGGATGGAAAAGAAATTCCAGTCTTTATAGACGGCAGCTGGGCACTATAAATGCAGAATTTGTTGCAATAATTTGAAAAATTGCAAAAAATGTGAAAAAAGGGTTGACATTCCCTGGTACAGGTAGTATACTAACAAAGTCGGTTGCGGGAAACGCATCCGACGGATATGGGGTCTTAGCTCAGCTGGGAGAGCATCTGCCTTACAAGCAGAGGGTCACAGGTTCGAGCCCTGTAGGCCCCATACCATAAAAGATGGCGGAATAGCTCAGTTGGCTAGAGCACACGGTTCATACCCGTGGTGTCGCTGGTTCAAATCCAGTTTCCGCTACTGAAAAAGAAGTCCTTGAATGAGGGCTTCTTTTTTGTTACAATCAGAGAATGAAAAAGAAAGCCGGAATATCCGGCTTACAAGGAGGCAGAAGATGAATAAAAAGTCATGGATGGTATTGCGGATCGTGGCGGGATTGTATCTGGTATTTCTTGGGGTTCAGATTATTTCTCAGGTGACCAAGGAGCAGCCGAACAATCTGGCGCTGATGATATGTGCCGCAGTTTTGTTTATTGGAGTGGGGGTTGTATATGCAGGTGCTGCGATCAGCAGCGTATGGAAGATGAGCAGGGGAGGAGAAAAATCTCAGGAGGATGATCTTCAGATTGTGGAGAAAGAGGATTCGATGGAAACTTCACAGGAAACACGAAGAGAGATTCCGGATATTCAGTTCAAGCAGGAAATGCCGGAAAAGGAAGAAGCAAAAGAAGAAAAAGAAGCTCCGATTGATACAGAAGAACAATCGGACAGCGAATAGAAAAGAAAAGCAGTCAGAAATAGAAAGGAGCAGATAAATATGAGAATTGGAATGGGATATGATGTGCATAAATTAGTAGAAGGAAGAAAACTGATCCTTGGCGGTGTAGAGATTCCTTATGAAAAAGGACTGCTCGGACATTCGGATGCGGATGTGCTGCTCCATGCGATCATGGATGCGCTTCTGGGGGCGGCTGCACTGGGGGATATCGGGAAGCATTTTCCGGATACAGATCCTGCGTATAAAGGGATTTCCAGCATCAGACTGTTGGAGCATGTTGCCGATCTCTTAGAAGAACATCAGTTTCTGATTGAAAATATTGATGCAACGATCATTGCACAGAGACCAAAGATGCGTCCTTATATTGATACAATGCGCGAAAATATTGCAAAAGCATTAAAAATTGAGTCGGATCAGATTAATGTCAAGGCAACGACAGAAGAGGGACTTGGATTTACCGGAAGCGGAGAGGGGATTTCCTCTCAGGCAATCTGTATGCTGGAAAAAGTGATGAATTACAGCAGTGTGGATGTGACAGCGCAGACAGGTGGATGTGCCGGCTGTCAGGGGTGCAAAAAAGCATAGATGG
Source organism: Mediterraneibacter gnavus ATCC 29149 (assembly GCF_008121495.1). Classification (NCBI taxonomy): domain Bacteria; kingdom Bacillati; phylum Bacillota; class Clostridia; order Lachnospirales; family Lachnospiraceae; genus Mediterraneibacter; species Mediterraneibacter gnavus. The sequence goes on from NZ_CP043051.1 coordinate 2,720,845, forward strand.
GAGAACGAGGATGGAACTTCGAAGACTGGAAGAACAGGAGCACCAAAAGACCCGGAAGCTGTGGGAGGAAGTGTTTTCAGACGATACCAGGGCATTTCTGGATTATTACTATTTTATCAAGACAAAAGAGAATGAAATCTGGGTGATTGAAGAAGACGGAGAGATCCAGTCCATGCTCCAGCTGAATCCTTATCAGCTTCAGGTGGCAGAGCATCCGTTTTTATGCCGTTATATTATTGCAGTGGCCACAAGAGCACAATACAGAAGCCGGGGTTATATGAGCAGTCTTCTGCGAAAAGCGATGCAGGAGATGTATGGGAAAAAAGAGCCGTTTACATTTTTGATGCCGGCAGCAGAGGCAATCTATACTCCATATGATTTTAGGTTTGTATACAGCCAGAGGCAGGCGGTGTTTGAAAAAAAGGCAGAGACAGAATTGATCGAAGAGGAAGATGCAACAATGTTTCAGGCAGAAGAACTGGCTGCGTTTGCAAAGGAGCGGCTCTTTGGAACGGCTCGGGTATATGCAGTGAGAGACGCGCATTACTATCAGACACGCGTATTGGAGCAGCAGAGTGAAAACGGCGGAATCCGAATGCTGAAAAAAGACGGAAAGCTGGTGGGGATCTACTGCTATGCAAAAGAGGAAACCTGCGAAGTTTTAGAACCGCTGATCCTTCCGGGATATGAGACTGTATTTTGGGATTCCATATCCGGTTTGAGTGAGAAGCCGGTCAAAGTACTGGCGTGTCCGGAAGTGTTGGAGCCTTGTGCAAGGTCTGTGGAGAGGAAACCGATGATCATGGTACGGATTCTGCATCTTGAGACCTTGTTATCAGTGTTTACGGTCAAAGAGGGAGAAAGTCTTTCTTGTTCCTTTGCGGTCATTGATCCGATCTTGACTGGAAACAGCAGGATCTGGAAGCTGTGCAGTCAGGAAGATGGCAGGATACAGGTCACAGAGACGGAGGATTCTCAGGGAGTGCTGACAATCGGTGCGCTTACGGAACTTGTATTTGGCTATCGAAGTGCGGCGGACCTAAGAAAGGATCCGGACGTATGTCTTGGCAGAGAGCTGGAGTGTGAGCTGGAGAAAATTTCACCGCTCTCTCCGGTATTCTTGAATGAGATTGTGTGAAAGAAGTTGACAAAACAGAAAATTTTGCATAAGATATAATCTGGACTAAGAAATAAAAGCAAAGGCTTAGAACGAAAAGAGTATCTGGTCATACGCTCACAGAGAGGAATTGTCACCGGCTGAAAGCAATTCCGGGAAAGCGGCCAAAGAAGTGCATTCGGGAGCTGATTCTGCGAACACACAAAGAGTGTCAGTAGCAGGGTACGTGTCGCATACGTTACGTGCAATGAGTGAAAGAACCAGATTCTTTTAATAGAGTGGAACCGCGGAAGAACTTCGTCTCTAAGTTGTAGAGATGAAGTTTTTTTGTTTTAAAATGGCAGAAAAGTCAGGAGGATGTCATATGGGAATGCTGTCTTATATCCGGGAAGAAATCCGGGTGGTGAAAGAACGTGACCCGGCGATCAAATCGAGTATGGAAGTGCTGTTATATCCCAGTTTTAAGGTGATCTTGCGATATCGGGTAGCGCATAAATTATATCTGAAAAAGCATTATTTTCTGGCCAGATGGATTTCCCAGCGTGCAGCCAGAAAAACGGGAATCGAGATCCATCCGGGCGCACAGATCGGGAAAGGGCTGTTTATTGATCACGGAAGCGGAGTGATTATCGGTGAGACCACAGTGATCGGAGATAACGTGACTTTGTATCAGGGGGTGACTCTTGGCGGTACCGGGAAAGAGCAGGGAAAGCGGCATCCTACATTGGAGGATAATGTCATGGTCAGTGCAGGCGCAAAGATATTGGGTTCTTTTACAATCGGAGAGAATTCAAAAATCGGAGCCGGTTCGGTTGTGCTGGAAGAGGTGCCACCGAATTGTACCGTAGTGGGAGTTCCGGGAAGAATCGTAAAGAGAGATGACAAAAAGGTGCTTCGAAGTGAAATGGATCAAATCAACCTTCCGGATCCGGTGCTCAGTGATATCAGAGAACTTCAGAAAGAGAGCAGAGAGCTTCACGATCAGCTGACGGAGATGGTACAGAAAATGAGATGTATGAAACAATGTAAAACAGAACAGACGGGAGAGGAGAAAAAAGATGAAACTGTATAATACAATGTCAAAAACAAAGGAAGAGTTCGTTCCATTGGAAGAAGGAAAAGTAAAGATGTATGTCTGCGGACCTACTGTTTACAACTTCATCCATATCGGAAATGCAAGACCGATGATCGTGTTTGATACGGTCAGAAGATATTTTGAATATAAAGGATACGATGTGAATTTTGTATCCAACTTTACAGACGTAGATGATAAGATCATCAAAAAAGCCAACGAGGAAGGTGTGACAGCAGAAGAGATTTCCAAACGCTATATTGAAGAGTGCAAAAAAGATATGGAAGGGATGAATGTCAAGCCTGCCACCAAAAATCCTCTGGCAACAGAAGAAATCGGCGGCATGATCGATATGATCCAGACGCTGATCGACAAGGGCTATGCTTATGAAAAGAATGGAACAGTTTATTACCGTACCAGAAAATTTGAAGGGTATGGAAAGCTGTCACATAAAAATCTGGACGATCTGCAGTCCGGCGGACGTTCCCTTCTCGTGACGGGAGAAGATGAAAAAGAGGATTCTCTGGACTTTGTACTCTGGAAACCGAAAAAAGAGGGAGAACCTGCATGGGAGTCACCATGGAGTGAAGGGCGTCCTGGATGGCACATCGAGTGCTCGGAAATGTCCAAAAAGTATTTGGGAGAGCAGATTGACATTCATGCCGGTGGAGAGGATTTGATCTTCCCGCATCACGAAAATGAGATTGCACAGAGTGAGGCTGCCAACGGAAAAGATTTTTCCAAATACTGGCTGCACAACGGCTTTTTGAATATTGATAACCGCAAAATGTCCAAATCTCTTGGGAACTTCTTTACTGTACGTGAGATCGGAGAAAAATATGATCTTCAGGTACTGCGTTTCTTTATGCTGAGTGCGCACTACAGAAGTCCGCTGAACTTCAGTGCAGAATTGATGGAGGCAGCAAAGAACGGTCTGGAGCGTATCGTGACAGCAGCAGAACATTTGAAATTCCTGCTCGAAGGCGCAAAAACAGAGAATATGACAGAAAAAGAGCAGGCAAAGATTGTAAAAAGTCAGGAATTTACCCGGAAATTCGAAAAAGCCATGGATGATGATTTCAATACAGCAGATGCAATCGCGGCAGTGTTTGACTTGGTGAAATTTATCAACACAAATACAGACGGGGAAAGCTCTAAAGAATATCTGCAAAACCTGTTGAGCCAGCTTGTCGCATTGACAGATGTACTTGGAATTATCGTAGAAAAAGAGCAGGAGATGCTGGCAGACGATATCGAGGCGCTGATTGCAGAGCGTCAGGCTGCAAGAAAAGAGAGAAATTTTGCCAGGGCAGATGAAATCCGTGACGAGCTGCTTGCAAAAGGAATCATTCTGGAAGATACAAGAGAAGGGGTAAAATGGAAAAGAGCGTAAATTTTGAATTCAGAGATCTGATGGAAGAGATGCTGCAGTTTGATCCGGTGGATGTATCCGCATATTCTCCGCTTGTGCTGGCTTATATTGGAGATTGTGTATATGATCTGATCATCAAGAGCATGGTGATTAATCAGGGAAACCGTCAGGTTCAGAAGCTTCACAGAGAGACCAGCGGGTATGTGCAGGCATCTGCGCAGTCATTTATGATGCGTGCCATGCAGGAACATCTGACAGAAGAAGAACATGCTGTCTATAAAAGAGGGCGGAATGCAAAATCCATATCCCCTGCTAAAAACCAGTCTATTACAGATTATCGAAGAGCAACGGGATTTGAGGCACTGGTCGGATATTTGTATTTGAAAAAGCAATATGAGAGGTTACTGACGCTTATAAAAATCGGACTGGAAAGTCTGAAAGAAAATCAGGGAGAAGAAGATGCAGGAAAATAGGAAAGAATTTGATAATACAGAGCATACCCTTGTGATTGAGGGGAGAAATGCAGTGCTCGAAGCGTTTCGTTCGGGAAAGCCGATCGATAAAGTATTTGTGCTGGACGGATGTCAGGACGGACCGGTGCGCACCATTGTAAGAGAAGCGAAAAAGCATGATACGATCATCAATTTTGTGGGAAAAGAGCGACTTTCACAGATTTCCGTGACCGGAAAGCATCAGGGTGTAATCGCATATGCGGCTGCCTATGAATATTCGGAAGTGGAGGATATGTTAAAACTGGCAGAAGAACGAGGGGAAGATCCGTTTTTGATTCTGCTTGATAATATCGAAGATCCTCACAATCTGGGTGCGATCATTCGAACTGCAAATCTGGCAGGGGCACACGGCGTGATCATTCCGAAGAGAAGAGCAGTGGGACTGACTGCGACCGTGGCAAAAACTTCTGCAGGAGCCTTAAACTATACTCCGGTCGCAAAAGTCACAAACCTGGCAAAGACAATGGAAGAATTGAAAGAAAAAGGGCTCTGGTTCGTGTGTGCGGATATGGGCGGAGAATCCATGTATCGTTTGAACCTGAAAGGACCGATTGGTCTGGTGATCGGAAATGAAGGGGAAGGCGTGGGACGTCTGGTGAAAGAAAAATGTGACTTTGTTGCCAGCATTCCGATGAAAGGTGAGATTGATTCTCTGAATGCATCGGTTGCGGCAGGAGTACTTGCTTACGAGATTGTACGTCAGAGAACGATGTAAGGATAAAATGGAGGAAATGATGCAGAGAAACCGGTATGAAATGCTGACAGATGAAAATTTGATCGAAGAGCTGCGCGGCGGGGACTCTGCGATCACAGATTTTATCATGAATAAATACAAGCCCATGGTTCGAAAGAAAGCAAGAGCCATGTTTCTTCTCGGCGGAGAGAATGAAGATCTCATCCAGGAAGGGATGATCGGGCTTTTTAAAGCAATCCGTGATTATGAGACCAGGCAGGGAACATCCTTTGCAAGCTTTGCCGAACTGTGTGTCTCAAGGCAGATGTACAGTGCGATCGAGGCATCTCAGAGAAAGAAGCACCTTCCGCTGAATTCGTATGTTTCATTGTACGAAGAATCCGTGGAGGAAGGAAAGAAGGTTCCTCTGATCGATACCATTGAACCACAGGAGGAAAATAATCCGGAAGCATTGTATTTTGGAAAAGAGTTTACCGAGATTTTTTCAGAACGGCTGAAGGAGAATTTAAGTACGCTGGAGAATCATGTGCTGGAATTGCACCTGATGGGAACGGATTACAGGAAAATCGCAGAGCTTCTCGGAAAAAGCCCTAAGGCGGTGGATAATGCTCTGCAGAGGATTAAGAGCAAGGCACAGAAATTGCTGAAAAATGAATTGAGATAAAAAGAAGATGAATTTTATGAAGCAATGCTTGATTCTATTAGGCATGGTGGATTCATGAAGATGGAATAAAAGGTGAAAGTTTATCAAAATTATATAAAAAATATTGACAGAGCTTACCTAATTGATGTATAATATTAGTGTTGTGTTTATCACATAAGCTGCTATGGCGCAGTCGGTAGCGCGTCGCCTTGGTAAGGCGGAGGTCGGGGGTTCAAGTCCCCTTGGCAGCTTGATGAAAATAGAAATTTTTGCCTGTTTATACAAAAAGAAAAAGCCGGGATATCATCGCCGGCTGAAAAAAGGGGGAAAAGTATATATGAAAAAGCTTTTTGCTTTGTATGCATATAATATAGGCGAAAAGTGTGAGTAAACTGTGATGGTTCTATAAAAAAGAAATGAAAAATTAAAAAGAAAATAAAAACTGCGGCAATATCTCTGATCAGACAGATACTGCCGCAATTTTTATGAATTTTCTTCCTCTTCTTCTACCAGCTTTAAAATATCAGTTAAATCGCATTTCAAATATTCGCACAGTCTGGCGAGAATTTTCAGATCAATTCTGGATATCTTATTCTTACAGTAGTTGTTTAATTGGGTTCGTTGTAAATTGCAGTTTTTGCAGACGGAATTTTTGCTGATTCCTTTTTCTTTCATTACTACGTCCAAATCAATGATTATCTTATTCATATCTACACCTGCCTTTCCTAAAGTATATGTGCAGTTGTATAAAAATATAAGATGCAATATAATATAGATGTAGAAATATACACCTGTATAAAAATTATAATGGAGAATGAACGTGAAAAAGAAAAGAGATTTCAAGTATATCATAATCATAGGAGTTCTGGCAGCGACGGGGTGGTTCCTTTTCCAGCAGAAACCGGACGTGCGGTCTACTACAGTCACTCATACAGATGGAGAGTACAGGCTTTGGGTAGAGGTGAATGCGAACAGATGGACGATAGAAAACAGAGAGCAGTTTGCAGAAAAGTTGTTGAAAATGGTGGATGAAAATACATTTCAAAAGGTGCATTTCAGTGAAGATCTGGAAGAGCCGCACTGTATTATTTTCCGGGTATATCTCATGCCGTATCATTCGAACTGGGCATTTGAGGTGTACTGCCGCAAGCAGAAAAAGGACACGCATCGTTGGGAGATACGTGTCCGCGAGAATCATTTATAATGTTTCAGAATCTAAAATGATCGTAAATGGTCCGTCATTAACAAGTGCAACCTTCATATCTGCACCAAATTCGCCGGTTTTCACGCAGGAAACAGACTGGCGGCATTTTGTGATGATATATTCATAGAGGGCATTGGCTTTATCAGGAGCACCTGCTTCGATAAAGCTTGGACGGTTGCCCTTTTTGCAATTGGCATACAGTGTGAACTGAGAAACCAGAAGAAGGCTCCCGTTTACATCTGCAAGAGAAAGGTTGGTCTTTCCGTTTTCATCTTCGAAAATGCGCAGTCCGATCATTTTTTTGATCAGTTTGTCAGCAGTTTCCTGTGTGTCTGAATCAGAAACTCCGATCAATACCAGAAATCCTTTCTGGATTTTTCCGATGGTCTGATCTTCGACAGTTACGGAAGCTTCTGATACTCTCTGGATAATAAATCTCATCTGTAGAATCTCCTGTCTGTTTTATTTGATAATCCGGATCTCTCCGATTTTGTGGATTTCCTTTTTGGGCGCGTCTGCCGGATATCCCAGAGCAGCCATTCCGTATACGACATGATCGGAAGGAATTTCAAACTCATCAAGCAGAGCACGGACTTCAGGATCATCACAGAGTGTGCGGAGCTGATTGATCCAGACAGAACCGATTCCGAAGGAATGTGCAGCCAGAAAGATGTTTTCCAGGGCACATGCATTGTCTTCCATACCGTGTGGATTTTCTTTTTGGTTGGAAGGGATGATAAGAACCTGCGGACGGTACATATCATAGCCCTTTCGTCCAAGTTTTCGTCCGATGAGTTCTGCCAGCTGCTGGATTTTTTCCTGATTGCAGAGAACCGTAAACTTCCAGGTCTGCTTGCCCATACCGCTTGGGGCATAGATGGCAGCCTGCAGGATCTCGTTTAATTCGTTATCCGGAATTTCTTTTTGTAAAAATGCGCGGGTACTTCTGCGGGTAAGCAGATTTTCTATGATTGCATTCATATTCAACACCTCCTGAAATAAAATACTTTGATTTCTATTGTATACTTGTGTTCCGGGAAAGTCCAGAGAAACAGGTTGCAGAAAGGAATCTTTTGATCGGAAACTGATAGTAACAAAACGTGTCGAAAAAGATCGGGAAAATGGAAAACGCAGAAAAGATTCCATACGGAAGTATGGTATACTTAATGATAGTGAAAGTGGCGTTTTCATACAGACCAGGAGGGGACGAAGGATGAAGAAAAATCTGGAGCCACTGAAAGATGCACTGGAAGAGTTGGCAGATTTTGCACGCAAAATGGAACCAACAGAATATGCCTACTTCTACAGGCTGATGGAGCGCATGGAGAACAATGTGGAAATCTGTATTTTAGTGAGAGATGACAGATTGGAAAAACTGGAAGCAATTCTTAGACGGGACTGGAATCTGGTGAAGCGGATGTATGGTGATATGTGGAAAATGGATTTACAGAATGAGAAAGAGAGGTATCGATTTTTACAGCTGCTGACAGAGATTGAATGGTATCTGGAGGGAAAAGGCCTGATGCGTATGGAAGAAAAAAGGTATGGTTATGCGAATTGAGAGAGCGGCAGATGCGACCGAAAGGGTGGTGATCTGCCGCACTTTCTGCGTGTTGCGTCTTAAAAACGAATTTGGTATGATAAATAGCAGGAATACGGGAGCAAAGGAGATATTATGGACAGAACGATTTATGATAATTATGTAAAAATCTTAAGAAAAGAACTGGTTCCGGCACTGGGGTGCACAGAGCCGATCGCTTTGGCCTATGCATCGGCAAAAGCAAGGGAAGTGCTGGGAGAGTTTCCGGAGCATATGACAGTCTGGTGCAGCGGGAATATCATCAAGAATGTAAAAGGTGTGAAGGTTCCTAATTCCGGTGGGATGAAGGGTGTGGAAGCTGCAGCAGTACTGGGGCTTGCAGGCGGTGATCCTTCTCAGGCGCTGGAAGTGTTAGAAGCCGTGACCCAGACAGACATCAAAAGAACGAAGGAATTGCTTCGGGAATCATTTTGCGACTGCTGTTTAAAAGAAGGTGTGGCAAATCTGTATATCGAAGTTCAGGTTGTAAACGGAGAAAATGAAGCGACAGTCATCATTGAGCAGGAGCATACCAATATTACAAGGATCGAGAAAAACGGAAAAATTGTGTATGCGCACAAGAAAGAAGTGTCAGGGGAAGAAATTGAGGTGGATAAAAGTCTGTTGAATCTGGCAGATATCCTTGTGTTTGCGCAGGAAGTGGATTTAAATGAGGTACGAGATGTGCTTGCCCGGCAGATCAGGTACAATTCCAGAATTGCAAAGGAAGGTCTGGAGCATGAATGGGGTGCCCAGGTTGGGCGGGTGATCGCAGAGGAATTCGGGACGACTGTACAGTGGAAGGCCGTGGCTTCGGCAGCGGCAGGATCAGATGCCAGAATGAGCGGATGCTCCCTGCCGGTCATTATTAATTCTGGTTCCGGTAATCAGGGGATGACCTGTTCTCTGCCGGTGATCGAATACGGAAAAGAGCTGAAAAAGAGTGAAGAAGAGATTTATCGTGCACTGTGTGTATCGAATCTGGTAGCACTGAATCAGAAGCGTTATATCGGCTCCCTTTCGGCCTATTGCGGCGCAGTTTGTGCGGCAGCAGGCGCAGGAGCAGGGATTACGTATCTGTGCGGCGGAAATCTGGAACAAATCCAGAATACGGTAGTCAATACGATCGCGGATGCAGGCGGGATCGTATGTGACGGTGCGAAGCCAAGCTGTGCTGCAAAAATTGCAACATCTCTGCAGGCTGCGATCTTAAGTCATAAGATGGCAATGCGCGGGCTGGTGTTTGGCAGTGGAGAGGGACTTGTCATGGACTGTCCGGAAGATACGATCAAGGCAGTCGGATATGTTGGAAGAGCGGGAATGAAGCAGACAGATGTAGAAATCCTGAATCTTATGATCGGAAAGACAAAAATAGAAGATATCGAAAAATAAGAGAAAGATCAGCCTCATGTAAAAAGGGGCTGATTTTTGTAAGTAAAAGAAAAGCAGATGAAACTTTTCAGAAGAAAATCCGGTCTAATGAGTGTAAAGCGGTTCAAAACAGCAGGAAAGCGGGGTGAGAGGTGATGAAATATCTGGTAAAAAAGGCACAGAAGAAAGACGATCAGGCATTTGTGGAGCTGATGGAGCGCTGTAAGAGCGGGATGTATAAAGTGGCAAGAAGTTATTTAAAGGATGATGCAGATATTGCGGATGCGATCCAGGAGACGGTGATCAATTGCTATGAACACATCGGGCGCCTGAAAAATGCAGATTATTTTAAGACATGGCTGACCAGGATCTTGATTAATAACTGCAAGGATATACTGGCAGCAGGAAAGCGGGTGTATCCTCTGGAGCAGATTGAAGAACAGGAGAATACGTGTATGGAGATGCAGAATTATGAATTTCAGGAATTGATGAACTCTCTGGATGAAAAATACCGGATCGTGCTTCTTTTGTATTACGGAGAGGGATTTAAGATCAAAGAGATCGCACAAATACTGGAGATGGATGAGAATACGGTGAAAACAAGGCTGTCCAGAGGACGAAAGAAATTTGAGCATGCGTATTCCATGTGTTAAAGAAGGAGGCAGTGAAATGAAGAAAGACTATTCTGTAGATGAGATGAAAAAAATTATGGGAAAGGATATGGAGGTTCCGAAATCTGTGGATGAGGGAATGAAAAAAGCGTATGAACAGCTTGGAATTCAGACCACGAGAAGACACAACAGAAAATATAAACTTTGGACAGGTCTGGCAGCGGCAGCAGTACTGCCGGCAGGGCTTTCCATCACGGCGTTTGCGGTGACAAAATATCTCAATGTAACGCGAAGTGAGGAGGGGGACACACTCCAGTATCAGATTGAAGTGGATACAAAGCAGAAAGAGGCGCATCAGATCAAGGTGGAGCCGACCTATATGCCGGATGGGTATGAATATCAGGAAGAAGGTCCATATGGCGGAAAGTGGCATAATAAAGAGACCAACAGTGGGATTTCCATCATACCGTATAATGCGGCAGAGCTTTACAAGATGTCCAGAGTGGATGAAGATTCTTTTCGGAAATTCCGTAAGGAAAGCCGGGTAAAGACATCAGATACAGAGAATACCAAACTGGATCTGTTTTTGATGGACTCGGAATATGTGGACAGTGAGAAGACAGAGAAAATGTTATATCTTTTCAATGAAGAAGAGGGATATGGAATTTATATCCACAATACGAGCGATCTTCCACAGGAAGAGATTGAAAAAGTGGCAGAAGGGTTGAAGGTTACCGTTCTGGATGAGACTGTACCATATCCTTCGGAGGAAGAGATCCAGACGGAAATCGAAGAAAAGAAATGGCTGGAAGAAATGGAAGCGCAGGCGGGAAATACGATTCCGGCAGAAGGCGTGCGTTCAATCGGTGAGGAGATCAAAAATCCGTTCAGAGATGAGAATTCAACAGAGTTTGAAGATATCCGGTTTACGGTCAAGGATATCAAAATTCAGGATACGCTGCCGGTCGATCAGTTTCCAAGAGAAAACTATGCCCAGTATGAAGATGAGGTTGCTCTGTGGGTGAATGAAGACACCTCTCTGAAACCGCATGAGAGATATGTGCTCGATGCAGGAGAATGGGGTACAACGGATGCAATGGCAAACAAAGAGGCAGAAACGGTCAATTCCAAGTATGTAGTTGTAAAGATGCAGGCAGAGAATTGTTCTGATTTCCAGACAGAGTGGAATGCAAGCGGGGGAATCAGCATCGCTCCGGATCTGGCATACATGAAGACCAATGAGGACGGAAGCCTGTCAAGGGCAGATTATCAGCTGGTGGGAGCGAATGAAAATTATAACCTGCAGTGGACAGCCGGAAACGGGGCATCTTTCCCGATTTATTTTGACAAGATCTACTATACAGAAGGCGTGCAGAGAATGAAAGATGCATTCTTCCGGCCGCTGGCAGCAGGAGAAACACTGGAATATACACTGGTTTATGTGGCGGATGAGGATCAGCTGGATTCCTTATATCTGGATATATATCCGGGATATGGAAACACAGAGGAAGGTGTAGCCGCTCCATATGTAAAAGTAAAATAAGTGGTTTAGATTTCTTTACAGAAAATGGAAAAACGCCTATACTGTTAGGAAAAGAAGGATTCGGACAGGAGGCAAAAACAGATGGCGGCGTTTTTAAAAGAAATTGAAAAATTTTACGGGACAAAAGAGAAAAACCGGCAGGGTGAGGATCTGGAGACGTTTCTGGAGCATTATGATCCCCGCAAATATGAGACACCGAGCTGTACCACAGATGCGGTAATCTTTTCTATAACAGGAGAGCTTCTGGAGGTGAATCAGCTGAAAGTGCTTCTGGTGCGAAGGAGCAATCATCCAAGCATCGGGTTCTGGGCGCTGCCCGGCGGGTTTGCCGAAATGAGGGAAAATCTGGAGGATACAGCAAGACGGGAACTGGAAGAAGAGACCGGAGTAAAAGATCTTCCATTGGAACAGTTTGCAGTATATGGAGATTATGACAGAGATCCGAGGACCCGTGTGATCACAACGGCATATCTGTCGCTTGTGAACGAGCAGGACATCACGGTACGGGCAGGGGATGATGCGGCGGACGCGGCATGGTGCAGCCTCTGCCTGAAAGAAAAGGAAGTCCACACAGGAGAAGTCAGCAGAAAAGTCTGGCAGCTTCATGTGTCAAATGAAGAGAAGGGGCTGGATACCCGGGCGGAAGTTGAAGAGACATGCAGGGAAGGGCTGATTCGGGAGCGAAAGTTTCAGGTGCTCACAGGCGGAGAGATTGCAGTAGATCACGCGGCGATCATTGTACAGGCAATGTGTATTCTGGCAGACCGCCTTTTAGAAAAGAGATAAAAAGACAAAAAAGTACTGGTATCGGCAGTGTGAAAAAGTACCTGCCGATACCAGTTTTTTATGATTTTTTCTGTTTTTTCCGGCTGCTGGAAATATATGCGATAAATCCAAGACAACCCAGTGCGATCAGCATCCAGATCACAAAAATAGTCGTTCCCTGCGGGCGGAACATGTCGTAATAGCCTTTCAGATAGATCACGACTACGACCCACGGCAGGATATGTGTCATATAGAAGCGAGCTTTTGCCGGAAACTTTAAGCCGTCTCCGCTGTTTGCTTCCTGAATGAAATTTTTCCAGCCCCATCCGTTTTTGTGCGTACAGAACAAAAGATATACAACTGAGCCGAGCGGAAGGATATTGTTGGATACAATAAAGTCTTCCAGATCCATAATGTTTGTGCCTGCGCCAAGCGGCTGGAAACCGGACCATACGCTGAATCCGAGGATACATGGAATACTTAAAACTGTGATCAGGAGAATATTGATCCCCACGGCTTTGGTTCTCTTCCATCCAAACAGATCCATCCAGAAAGAGACAATGTTCTCGAAGACTCCGACAATGGTGGACAGTGCCGCACAGAATAAAAACAGGAAGAATAAAGAGCCCCAGATCCGTCCTCCGGCCATCTGTGTGAAAATGTTCGGCAGCGTGATGAATACAAGTCCCGGTCCGGCATCTGGTTCTACGCCAAAAGCGAAGCAGGAAGGAATCACGATCAGCCCGGCCATCAGTGCAACGCAGGTATCCAGAAGCACAATGCTCAGAGATTCTCCGGCGAGAGAACGTTTCTTATCCAAGTAGCTGCCGAAGATGGCCATACCGCCCATTCCGATACTCAACGTAAAGAAGGCCTGACTCATAGCTCCAAAGATCACATTTCCGATACCGTTTTTGGCCATACGCTCAAAGTCCGGCACCAGGAAAAAGCGCAGCCCTTCGGAAGAGCCGGTCAGTGTCACGGAACGGATCGTCAGGATAACCATAATTCCCAACAGACAGAGCATGGTGATTTTCATGATCTTTTCCACACCTTTTTGCAGACCAATGCTGCAGATTCCAAAGGAAAGTACGATCACCAGTACCGTCCAGAACATCAGCGTCGGAACGGAAGAAAGCATTCCGGTGTATTTTTCAGAGACTTCAGAAGCTGTCACTGAGGCAAATTCTCCTTTTGCCATGCGAAAGCAGTAGTAGAGCATCCAGCCGCCTACCATAGAATAAAACATGACCAGAAGATAATTTCCGGCAATGGCTGCCCATCTGGCGTAATGCCACCTGGTGTGCGGCGGTTCCAGTGCATTGTAGGATGTGGCAATACTTTTCTGACTTGCCCTTCCTACACTGAATTCACATACAATGATGGGAAGTCCCAGGATGACAAGAAAGAGCAGGTATACCAGGATAAAGGCCGCTCCGCCGTATTTTCCAGCCATGTAGGGAAACTTCCAGACGTTCCCGAGCCCGATCGCACATCCTGCAGATACCAGGATAAAACCGAGGCGGGAACCAAACTGTTCTCGTTTCATAAAAACCTCCATAAACATATAATATTATTTCTCCCCGCGGGAGTTTTCTTTGGAAACTTTGTTAGTATACCACGTTGGCGCGGCAAAGTAAAGAAAATGTTGGGTATGTACCTTGTCGGAAATGCGGATTTATGATAAGATAATCGGAAGAATGTTTGTACACGAGGAGGAATTTATGGAAAACGAAGCAGTTTCAAAAAATTTCATTGAACAGGAAATAGACAAAGACCTTGCAGAAGGCGTTTACGATCATGTGTGCACCCGTTTCCCGCCAGAGCCGAACGGATATCTGCACATCGGACATGCCAAGTCCATTCTTTTGAATTACGGACTGGCAAAAAAATACAATGGAACTTTCCATATGCGTTTTGACGATACCAACCCGACCAAAGAAAAAGTGGAGTTTGTGGATTCGATCAAAGAAGATATCCAGTGGCTGGGGGCTGACTGGGAGGATCATCTTTACTTTGCATCCGATTATTTTGAGCAGATGTACGAATGCGCAGTAAAACTGATCAAAAAAGGAAAGGCATATGTGTGTGACCTGACTCCGGAAGAGATCAGAGAGTACAGAGGGACACTGACAGAGCCTGGAAAGAACAGTCCGTACAGAGAACGCTCCGTTGAGGAAAACCTGGAGTTGTTCGAGGCAATGAAAGACGGAAAATTCAAGGATGGAGAGAAGGTGCTGCGCGCAAAGATTGATATGGCATCTCCGAATATCAATATGAGAGACCCGATCATTTACCGTGTGGCACATATGACGCATCACAATACAGGAGACAAGTGGTGTATTTATCCGATGTACGATTTTGCACATCCGATCGAGGATGCAATTGAGCATATCACACATTCAATCTGTACACTGGAGTTTGAAGATCACCGTCCGCTGTATGACTGGGTAGTCAGAGAGTGTGAGTTTGAGATGCCGCCAAGACAGATTGAGTTTTCTAAATTATACCTGACCAATGTTGTGACCGGAAAGCGTTACATCAAAAAACTGGTAGAAGACGGTGTGGTAGACGGATGGGATGATCCGCGCCTGGTTTCCATCGCAGCACTTCGCCGCAGAGGATTTACACCGGAGTCCATCAAGATGTTTATCGATATGTGCGGAGTATCAAAAAGCCAGAGCTCTGTAGACTATGCGATGCTGGAGTACTGTATCCGTGAGGACTTAAAGCTGAAAAAACCGCGTATGATGGCAGTACTGGATCCGATCAAGCTGGTCATTGACAATTATCCGGAAGATCAGGTGGAATATCTGGATGTGATCAACAATCTGGAGAATGAGGAGCTTGGTATGAGAAAGATTCCGTTCTGCAGAGAGCTGTATATCAACAGAGATGATTTTATGGAAGAACCGCCGAAGAAATATTTCCGTCTCTTCCCGGGCAATGAGGTACGTCTGATGCAGGCATATTTTGTAACCTGTACCGGATTTGAAAAGGATGAAGACGGCAACATCACAGTGGTACACTGTACGTATGATCCACAGACGAAGAGCGGAAGCGGATTTACCGGAAGAAAAGTCAAAGGAACGATCCACTGGGTACCGGCACCGTATGCAGTAAAAGCGGAAGTGCGCCTGTACGAGAATCTGATCGATGAAGAAAAAGGCGTTTATAATGAGGATGGTTCCATGAACTTGAACCCGAACTCCCTGACAGTCTTAAAAGACTGCTATGTAGAACCGAATTTTGAGGATGCAAAAGCATATGACAGCTTCCAGTTTGTAAGACAGGGATATTTCTGTATCGATGCAAAAGATTCCAGAGAGGATGCACTGGTATTTAACCGGATCGTGTCACTGAAGAGTTCGTTTAAACTGCCGAAATAAGCAGCGTGAAATTATGAATGAATTGACTATAAATCTTCACACAGCATCTGAGACACCGCTGTATGAGCAGATTTATCAGCATATTAAAAGAGAGATTCAGGAGGGAAGGATTACCAGCGGGGAAAAACTTCCCTCCAGTCGTTCTCTGTGCAAATATCTGGAAGTCAGCAGAAGCACAGTGGAGCTTGCCTATGAACAGCTGATCTCGGAAGGGTATGTGGAAGCAGTACCGTGTAAAGGGTATTTCGCGGCAGAACTGGAAGGGATGTATCGTCTGGATGTCGTTCCTGCTTTGGTGGGAGCAGAAGAAAAGACAGAGAAAAAAGAGTGGAAATATAATTTTACACCGAACGGAGTCGATCTGAACAGTTTCCCGTATAATGTCTGGCGAAGACTTGCGAAGGACAGTCTGTTAGATGACCGGGCAGAGATGTTCCGTCTGGGAGATTCTCAGGGGGAGTACGGACTGCGAAGTGCGATCAGCAGATATTTGTATCAGGCACGGGGAGTGAATGCACATCCGGATCAGATCATTATCGGAGCAGGAAATGACTATCTTCTGATGCTGCTTTCCACAGTGATCGGCCAGAATCATAAAGTAGCTCTGGAAAACCCGACCTACAAGCAGGCATACCGGCTTTTTAAAAGTCTGTCTTATGATGTATGTACAGTGGATATGGATGAGAAAGGAATGAAAGTGGCCGATCTGAAAAGTTCCGGAGCAGATATTGCGTTCGTGATGCCTTCCCATCAGTATCCGCTGGGAATCGTAATGCCCATGAAACGCAGGATGGAACTGCTTAAGTGGGCAGCCAAAGACCCTGCACGCTATATTATCGAGGATGACTATGACAGTGAGTTTCGATACAAAGGGAAGCCTATTCCCGCGCTGCAGGGGTATGACCGATGGGAAAAGGTGATCTATATCGGAACGTTTTCAAAGTCCATCGCGCCTTCGATCCGTGTCAGCTATATGGTGCTTCCTGCGCCGCTTTTAAAGGAGTTTCAGAAAAAAAGCAGTTTTTTAAGTTCTACGGTTTCCAGGGTAGATCAGCTGATTTTACAGAAGTTTATCGAGGACGGACATTATGAAAGGCATCTGAACCGGATCCGGACATTGTACAAGAGCCGTCATGATACGCTGATGGGCTGTTTGAAAACATTTCAGAAAATCTGTACGATATCGGGGGAGAATGCCGGAGTACATATGCTGCTGCATTTTGCCGGTGATATGACAGAAGAAGAATTGATTCGAAAAGCTGCGGAAAAAGGCGTTCGAGTATATGGACTTTCGCAATATTATATCGATCCTCCTGACGGGCTAAAACCGACGATCATGCTGGGATATGCCAATATCAGTGAAGATAAGATGAAAGAAGCAGTAAAATTGCTGGAAGAAGCGTGGAAGTGAGAATATTCATCCGGGTAACCAGCAGCACATGTCTGCGGCGGACGGACTTTGTTCGATAAAGTAAAAAACAGGAACTGTTCAAAAGTGGCCAGTTCCTGTTTTGCATTATTCTTCCGATTCAGTATCAGTTGCTTGTGTTTCTTGGGAAGGTTCTTCTTCTGTATCAGCAGTATCGGATGCTGCTTTGTTCAGATGCACATATCCGCGTTCCGATACCGGTTTTAAATCATTGTCCAGATCAAAATCCTCTTCTTCCATATCTTCTGTACAATCATACTCGGAAACTGCGTCACTGTCTTTGCAGAAATAAGCAATGATCAGACCGATCGCAGTACCGACAGCCGCAAGACCAAGAAACCATTTCAAAAACTTTTTCATCGTAAAAATCTCCTTTCCAGCAGATGTTATGAATCGATATCCATTGTAATACTTTTCGCCGTTAATTACAAGACCTTTGAGAGTTACTGTTCACAGTAACTTTTGAGAAGCTGTATTGTGGAGAAATACAAAGTGTGCTACACTGGGGACATTGAAAAAAGCAGGGGTGAAACAAAAAGATGGAACATAAAGCAGTGAAAAAAGCGAAGAAAGGGTTGTTCAGCATTGTTTTTGGCCGTACAGCACTGATCCTTATGCTTGTTCTGATCCAGCTGATCGTTCTGGTTGGAGTGGCAACGATACTGAATGACTATGCCGTCTATGTGTACGGCGGATTTACAGTTCTGGCAGCAGTGATCGTAATTTATATTATCAATGAAAGAGGAAATCCGGCATTTAATATGACCTGGGTACTTTTGATCCTGATTTTTCCGGCATTTGGATGCCTTTTCTATATTTGGGTAAAGTCTCAGCTTGGAACAAGATATATCGGAAAGCGATTGTGTATGCTCCGGCTTGATACAGCAAAATATATGCAGCAGGAGCCTCAGGTGATTGAAGCCTTGCGTGAGAGCAAGCCGGCCAATGCAAACCTTGCGCATTATATGCAGTATCAGCTGAATTTTCCTACTTATCGGAATACACAAGTGCAATATTTTGCATGTGGAGAAGAAAAATTTCCGGTGCTTCTGGAAGAATTGAAGAAGGCGGAAAAATTTATCTTTCTGGAGTATTTTATTGTAGAAGAAGGATATATGTGGGGGTCTGTGCTGGAAATATTAAAAGAAAAAGCAGCCGCGGGCGTAGAGGTACGGTTTATGTATGACGGAATGTGCAGCATTTCGCTGCTTCCGCCCGATTATCCGAAAAAAATCCGTCGGTTCGGGATTCAGTGTAAGATGTTCAGTCCGATCCGGCCGGTACTTTCGACGACACAAAATAACCGGGATCACAGAAAAATCTGTGTGATCGACGGAAAAACAGGATTTACAGGAGGTATCAATCTGGGAGATGAATATATCAACCGGAAAGAACGGTTCGGGTACTGGAAAGATACTGCCGTCATGATCAAGGGGGATGCGGTGCAGAGTCTGACGATGCTGTTTTTGCAGATGTGGAATGTTTCAGAATTAAAAAAAGAGAAATTTGAGCCCTATCTGACGACGATGGCAAAGGAATTAAAACCGGAGACCGGATTTGTGCTCCCCTACGGGGACAGTCCGTACGATCATGAAAACGTAGGGGAGGAAGTGTATGTGCATATTTTGAATCATGCGAAAAAATATGTGCATATTATGACGCCGTATCTGATTTTGGACAACGGCATGCTGGATACACTGACAAGAGCAGCAAAGAGCGGAATTGAAGTCTGCATCATCATGCCGCATATTCCGGATAAATGGTATGCGTTTGCGGTGGCGAAGACATACTATCGGGAATTGATCGAAGCAGGAGTTAATATTTATGAATTTACACCGGGATTTGTGCATGCAAAGGTATTTGTCTCAGATGATGATACGGCAACAGTAGGAACTGTGAACCTGGATTACCGGAGTCTGTATCTGCATTTTGAATGTGGGATCTTTGTGTATGACAATCCGGTGGTACATAAAATTGAAAAAGATTTTCAGGAAACACTGAAAAAGAGCTGTAAAGTTACAGCGTCAGATATCGGAAATACCGGTATTTTTATGCGGATCTGCGGAAGAGTGCTGCGTCTGATCGCACCTCTGATGTAGAAAAAAGAAAAAGTGTTTTACAGAATGAGAAAAGTATAGTATAATTCATAGGGCAGTGATTCATAAGAACTGCTAATTAAGAGTTAAAAGCGATGAATACGCAGGAGGATTTGAGATGGTAAAAGCAGTAGTAGGAGCTAACTGGGGCGATGAAGGAAAGGGCAAGATTACAGATATGCTCGGAAAAGAAGCCGATATCATTGTCCGTTTTCAGGGTGGAGCGAATGCAGGACATACCATTGTAAATGATTATGGAAAATTTGCGCTGCACACTTTGCCGTCAGGAGTATTCTATGACCATACGACCAGCATTATCGGAAACGGTGTGGCGCTGGATATTCCGAGATTGTTCGGAGAGGTGCAGCAGATTGTAAAACAGGGCGTACCGCAGCCAAAACTTCTTGTTTCTGACAGAGCACAGATCGTGATGTCTTATCACAAGAATTTTGATGCTTACGAGGAAGAGCGTCTTGGAGGCAAGTCTTTTGGTTCTACAAAATCAGGAATTGCGCCGTTTTATTCCGATAAATATGCAAAGATCGGATTCCAGGTGAGCGAATTATTTGATGACGAGCTTCTGAAAGAAAAAGTGGTTCGCGTTGCAGAGCAGAAGAATGTGATTCTGGAGCACTTATACCATAAACCGTTGATCAATCCTGACGACTTATATAAAGAACTGACAGAGTACAGAGACATGGTAGCACCATTTGTATGTGATGTTTCTCTGTATCTGCACAATGCAATCAAAGAAGGCAAAGAGATTCTTCTGGAAGGACAGCTCGGTTCTCTGAAAGATCCGGATCACGGAATTTATCCGATGGTAACATCTTCTTCCACACTGGCGGCATACGGTGCGATCGGAGCGGGAATCCCTCCGTATGAGATCAAACAGATCATCACAGTATGCAAGGCATACTCCAGTGCAGTAGGAGCAGGTGCATTTGTCAGCGAGATTTTCGGCGAGGAAGCTGATGAGCTGAGACGCCGCGGAGGAGACGGCGGTGAATTCGGAGCGACAACAGGACGTCCGAGACGTATGGGATGGTTTGACTGTGTTGCTTCCAAATACGGATGCAGGATGCAGGGGACGACAGATGTAGCGTTTACAGTTCTGGATGTACTTGGATATCTGGATGAGATTCCGGTATGTGTAGGCTATGAGATCAATGGAGAAGTGACAACAGAGTTCCCTGTAACACATCTCCTGGAAAAAGCAAAACCGGTATTGAAGACACTTCCGGGATGGAAATGTGATATCCGCGGAATCAAGACATACGAAGAACTGCCGGAGAACTGCAGAAAGTATATTGAATTTATTGAAGAACAGATTGGATATCCGATCACAATGGTCAGCAACGGACCGGGAAGAGACGATATCATTTATCGCAAAAGATAAAAGGTGAACGAAGGTGTTCCGTATCTGCCAGCAAAAGCTGGCAGCGGAGCATCTTTTTTTGTGAAAAAATGTTAAGAGATTTTTATGAAAAACTTTAGAAATCAGCCACATCGGCGTCACAATTTGACAGTAGGATAAAAGAGTGTCAGGGGACAAAAAAAGTTCTGTCAAGCAGGCGGAAAAATGACATATTTCAGAGGGCAGTATCATAAAATAATAAGGCTGAGGCCGGAAAAAGGAGGTATTTTATGCGTCAGAATAGTATACAGAACAGATTACAGATGATATCGATGGAAGAATACCTGGAGAAAAGACAGAAAATTCGAGAGACCGAAAGAAAAAGAGACAAAAAAACAGTCTGCAGGCAGCAGGAACTGGATGCTGCCGTTGCGATGGCAGAGCTGTATGTTTAACAGAAGAACATTACTCGTTCGAGTCGGAGTCATCCGTATGAGATGTACGGGAAAAGAGTGTATAGATATATAACAGTACAGGCAGTAGGATCGTGGCGGCAATGGCAGCCATCAGAAGCTTCTGAGAGACAACGCTGTCTATAAAAGCAAAGATGAGTGTGCTGACGTAAAGAAGAACCAGCAGGATTGCTCCGATCAGTGCCATGATACGTTTTGATTTCTTCATATTAGATTCCTTTCTTTTATCTTTTTATAAATCTGCCGGAGCATCTTTTTGCTCCGGCAGATTTATTATATACAAAAGATAGAAAGATTGCAATATAGCGGTAAAATTAGTAGTTTACTGACAGAGAAAAGTGTTATATAATAGAACCACGATTGAATTTCTAAGAAAAAGGAGTTTTTACAATGAGTGAAAAATGTTTATTAGATCAATGGAGAGATATGGCATACGACAGAGAACTGTCCAAAGAGCAGTTAGAGAAGTTCTGGGGTCGTTATTTCAGCATTGAAAGAGGAATTTATGAGCAGCTTTTGACAGAGCCTGATGTAGAAGTGAAAGGTACGGTCAAAGAGCTGGCTGAAAAATATGGACAGGAAGTTCTGACAATGGTAGGATTTCTGGATGGAATCAACGACAGTCTGAAAGTGCCGAATCCGATTGAGACGATGACAGAGGATACGGAAGTGAATCTGATCTTTGACAAAGAGCTGTTATACAAAAATATGATCGATGCAAAAGCAGACTGGTTATATGAACTGCCACAGTGGAATGCTATTTTTGACGAAGAAAAGAAAAAACAGTTATACCGTGAGCAGAAACAGTCCGGTACGATCCGCAAAGGAAAGAAAATCGGAAGAAATGATCCATGTCCATGCGGAAGTGGTAAAAAATATAAAATGTGCTGTGGAAGAAATGCATAGCAGTATATCGTATGAGAGGGAGCTCGGATGAGTCTCCCTTTTATGTTTCGAAAAAAGAACAGGAGATGAGCATGGAAATTTATTTGATCACGGCAGGGGCGCTGTTTCTCTTTTATTATGGAATCCTCTGTTTCTATACCGGAAAATGGGACTCTACGTTTGCCAGATTCTGGATGGTGGCGGGGATCGGGCACTTTTTGATGATTCCTGCGACAAAAGAAGAAGTGACGCGAAAGCTTTTGTTCTTCTGTGTGGCGGGAATATGGATCCTTTTTCTTGCGGTGGAGTTTTTTATTGTACGTGCCATGAGGCCTGGAAGAAAGAAGAACTGCCGGTATCTGATCGTGCTTGGTGCGCAGGTCCGGGGAGAGCGGATCACAGATTCATTAAAGAGAAGACTGGATGCTGCTTTATTGTATCATCAGGTCTGTCCTTCGGTGAAGATCATCGTATCCGGCGGTCAGGGAAAAGGTGAGGATGTTTCAGAGGCTTATGCGATGGCACAATATTTGCGGGAACATGAGGTAAAAGACGAGCAGATCATGTTGGAGGATCAGTCGCGGACGACGAGGGAAAACCTGCGGTTTAGCAAAGCTTATCTGGAGGAGTTGAAAACACCGGTTGGAATTGTGACAAATAATTTTCACTTGTTTCGGGCACTTTTGATCGGACGAAGTGAAGGGTATGAGAACCTGACGGGAATTGCGGCAGGATGTAACCGGATTTTGTTTTTGAACTATATGGTACGGGAGTTTTTTGCGGTTGTGTGGCTGTGGATTCAGAGAGGAAAAAAGAAATCTGGTTGACAAAACAAAAAGTGATGTTATAATGAGGATTAGGTTGAGAATATAATATTTCAATACAATGACGAGACGAGTAGGATGTGGAAGAAGACAGAGAAGGGAGTCGCAGGCTGGAAGCTCCCGCTTACGGAAGCATTTGAAAACTACCTCTGAGTGGCTGAAAACAGCCCGGTGATCCCGTTATCATCACAAATGAGTGGTTCCGGTATTTAATACCGGTTCAAACAGGGTGGAACCGCGAGTATGATCTCGCCCCTTTTTGCAGGATATGCAAAAAGGGGCGTTTTTTAATTCTGAGGTCTCGTGGTTGTGCAGTAAGAGAAAGGAGCCAGAAAGATGGAGTGTAATTCGAATTATCGTATTTTGAATAACCAGGTCAAGATTCCGTGTGCTGCATTTGGAACTTATAAAGCCGCAGAAGGAAACAGCGCGGATATCATCGGTACTGCAATTCGTGCCGGATACAGGCATTTTGATATGGCTTCTGTTTACGGCACGGAGAAATATGTGGCAGAGGCTATTGAAAAGAGCAGGATTCCAAGGCAGGAATTTTTTTTGACATCCAAGGTCTGGAAAGAGGATATGGGATATGAACAGACAAAGGCTGCATTTGCGAAAACCTTAGAGCAGCTTAACACAGATTATCTGGATTTGTATCTGATCCACTGGCCACGGCCCACGTTGGACTGCAAAAACTGGAAGGAACTGGATTTAGAGAGCTGGAGAGCAATGGAAGAATTGTATCATGCAGGAAAGATCCGCGCCATTGGGGTGAGCAATTTTCTGCCGCACCACATTGAGAACCTGATGCAGAATGCCAAGGTGACTCCGGCGGTCGATCAGTTGGAATATCATCCTGGATATACACAACAGGCAGCAGTAGACTATTGCAGAAAGAACCAGATTCTTGTGGAGGCATGGAGTCCGATCGGACGAAGACGAGTGTTCGAAGAGCCGCTGATTCTTGAGTTGTCTGAGAAGTATCATGTATCACCGGCACAGATCTGTTTGCGGTTTGCACTGCAGAATGGCGTGATACCAATGCCGAAATCCTCATCCATGGAGCGGATGAAAGAAAATCAGGATATCTTCTCATTTGAGATATCCACAGAAGATATGTATCGTCTGGAGACAATGCCTCAGATTGGATGGTCCGGAGAGCATCCGGACAGAGAACGGGTTTATTTTTAAAATCCGGCGAGGCAAAAAGAAGAGAAAAGGAGAGAGATTATGAAGATTATATTAAAAGACGGTTCCTTTAAGGAATATGAAAACAGCAAATCAGTGATTGAAATCGCAGCAGACATCAGCGAAGGACTTGCAAGAGTGGCGACAGCAGGAGAAATCGACGGAGAAGTGGTAGATTTGAGAACGGTGGTAGACAAAGACTGTGAACTCAATATCCTGACATTCAATGATGAAAAAGGAAAAGGTGCGTTCCGTCACACAGCCTCTCATATCATGGCACAGGCTGTGAAGAGATTATATCCGGAGACAAAACTGGCGATCGGACCATCTGTTGCAGACGGATTTTACTATGATGTAGACAGAGAGACACCGTTTACAGCAGATGATCTGGAAAAGATTGAGAAAGAGATGAAAAAGATCGTAAAAGAGAATCTCCCGATCGAGCAGTTTACAAAGCCTAGAAATGAAGCAATCGAATATTTCAAAGAAAAAGAAGAACCATATAAAGTAGAACTGATCGAAGACCTTCCGGAAGATGAGACAATCAGCTTCTATTCTCAGGGAGAGTTTACAGATTTGTGTGCAGGTCCTCACCTGATGAGTACAAAATATGTCAAAGCATTTAAGCTCACAAGCCTTGCAGGTGCATACTGGAGAGGAAGCGAGAAAAATAAAATGCTGCAGAGAATCTACGGAACTGCATTCCCGAAAAAAGCAGAGCTGGAAGAATATCTGAACATGTTGGAAGAAGCGAAAAAACGTGATCACAGAAAACTCGGAAAAGAACTGGGACTCTTTATGATGAGAGACGAAGGACCGGGATTCCCGTTCTTCCTTCCAAACGGAATGGTACTCAAAAACGTTCTTTTGGATTACTGGAGAGAGATTCACAGAAAAGCCGGATATGTGGAGATTTCAACTCCGGTTATGTTAAGCCGTCATCTCTGGGAGACATCGGGACACTGGGATCATTACAAAGAGAATATGTATACAACTGTGATCGATGAGGAAGACTTTGCAATCAAACCGATGAACTGTCCGGGAGGAATCCTGGCATATCAGGCGGAGCCGCGTTCCTACAGAGATCTTCCGATCCGTATGGGAGAGCTGGGACTGGTTCACCGTCATGAAAAATCAGGACAGCTTCATGGTCTGATGAGAGTGCGCTGCTTCACACAGGATGATGCGCATATCTTTATGACACCGGATCAGATCAAGGACGAGATCAAAGGCGTTGCAGGACTGATCAATGAAGTTTACAGTCTGTTTGGATTTAAATATCATGTAGAATTGTCCACACGTCCGGAAGACAGTATGGGAAGTGACGAAGATTGGGAAATGGCAACAGACGCACTTCGCGGTGCGCTGGATGATCTGGGACTTCCGTATGTAGTCAATGAAGGAGACGGAGCATTCTACGGACCGAAGATTGACTTCCATCTGGAAGATTCCATCGGAAGAACATGGCAGTGTGGAACAATCCAGCTTGACTTCCAGCTTCCACTTCGTTTTGAACTGGAATACACAGGAGCAGACGGAGAAAAACACAGACCAATCATGATCCATCGCGTTGTATTTGGTTCCATCGAGCGGTTTATCGGAATCCTGATCGAGCACTTTGCCGGAGCATTCCCGACATGGCTTGCACCGGTTCAGGTAAAAGTACTGCCGATCTCTGATAAATATCTGGAATATGGACAGAGTGTTCTGGATCAGTTGAATGCAGCCGGAATCCGTGCCGAGATCGACACACGTGCCGAGAAGATCGGATATAAGATCCGCGAAGCACAGATGAAGAAGATCCCGTACATGCTGGTTGTGGGAGCAAAAGAAGAGGAAGAGAAAAAGGTTTCTGTAAGAAGTCGATTTGCAGGAGATGAAGGACAGAAAGGTCTGGAAGAATTTATTGCTGCAATCATGGAAGAGACTGCAAAAAAAGAAATCCGTGAAGTGACAAAAGAAGAAAAATAAATTTTTTTGAAAATCCGGATAAAAGAATTGGAAATGGGCATGATGATACTGATTTTGTAAATAAAAAGGAGGTATTATCATGCCAGAATTAAAATGTACAGTACAGACATGTATGCACAATCAGGATTTCCTCTGCCGTCTGGATTCCATCCAGGTAGGTGGTTCTCAGGCAAAGGCTTCAAAGGAGACCTGCTGTGACAGCTTTGAGGAGCGAAAAACACAGGGGATGGAAAATTCCTATACGAACGCATATGGAAACCATGCGACAGCGCCTTCGGATCGTTGCGGAATCGATTGTAAAGCAACTGACTGCATGTACAATGAACAGTGTAAATGTGAAGCGGGAAAGGTCAGCGTGGAAGGTTCCTGTGCGTGTCATAAGGACGGCACAGAGTGCGCCACATTTCAGTGCAGATAAGAAGTGAAAGAGAAGAAGCGGTGCTTGGCTTTATGGCCGGGCATCGCTTTTTTGAAGGTTGACGGTCTTCCTGTTACAGGGGTATAATGGAAATACTTGCAAAACCAGAAAGGAATGAGATACATATATGAACAGAGAGGGAGAAAAACCTGAAAAAGAGGGGAAAAAGGAGAATGACTATTATACGTCGCAGCCTTCATTTGGAAGCAAAAAGACATCCAGATTCTGGCATCAGATCAGCAGGGACGTACGGATATTTGTGGTGATCGCAGCCTGCATCGTGTTTTATTTTGCATTATTGCGCATGACAAATATTTCGGAAGTTTTTGGGAAAATATACCAGGTGTTAAAGCCGATTATTTATGGTCTTGTCATTGCGTATTTGCTCAACCCGATTGTAAAGCTGGTGGATACGCATTTTGAACCCTGGATCAAGAGAAAATTTCCACGCATTAAGAATGCGGGCGGCATTTCCAGAGGGGCAGGAATTTTGCTTGCAATCGTTGTAATGTTTGCGTTAATCGTGGCGTTGTGCAATATGATGATACCGGAACTCTACCGCAGTATAAGAGATATGATCCTTACTGTGCCGAGCCAGCTGAATCGTTTTATCGGGAAGATGACAGAGGTGATGAGTACAGATCAATCGACTATTGGACAGATGGCAGAGGCAGTCCTCAAAGAAGCAAGTGATGCACTGCAGACATGGATGCGTACAGACCTTCTCAATCAGGTCAATGTACTGATGTCGAATCTGACAGTGGGAGTGATCAACGTTGTCAAGGAATTGTGCTATGTACTGATCGGAGTGATCGTATCTGTTTATGTGCTGTTCAGTAAGGAGAAGTTTGCAAGCCAGTGCAAGAAGCTTGTATATGCCATCATGCGTCCGTCAAGAGCGAATATGGTGCTTCATCTGACGATCAAGAGCAACGAGATCTTCGGCGGTTTTATTATCGGAAAGATCATTGATTCTGCGATCATCGGAGTATTGTGTTTTGTCGGACTTTCCATTTTGGATATGCCGTATACGATGCTTGTGAGCGTGATCGTAGGAGTAACCAATGTGATTCCGTTTTTCGGACCATATATCGGAGCAATTCCAAGCGCCGTCCTGATTTTGTTGTCAGATCCGAAGATGGGAATCTATTTTATTATTTTTGTATTTCTTCTGCAGCAGCTGGATGGGAATATCATCGGACCAAAGATTTTGGGGGATTCTACGGGATTGTCTGCATTCTGGGTGGTATTTTCGATTTTGTTTGGCGGAGGAATGTTTGGATTTGTGGGAATGATTTTGGGAGTTCCTACATTTGCAGTCATCTATTATATTGTAAAAATGCTGGTGAACCATCAGCTGGAAAATCATACGCTGCCTACAGATACCGGTGCGTACGACCAGTTCGGTTATGTAAATAATGAAGGCGAGTATGCAAGAGTTGATGAGGCGACAGAAAAGAAAGAAGAAAAAGGGGAATAAATTATGCCAATACGTGTACAGAACGACCTTCCGGTAAAAGAGATACTGGAGCATGAAAATATATTTGTAATGGACGAATACCGGGCAGCACATCAGGATATCCGTCCGATCAAGATCGGGCTTTTAAATCTGATGCCGTTAAAGGAGGATACAGAGCTGCAGATACTGCGGTCTCTCTCGAACACACCGCTTCAGGTGGATGTTGTATTTGTCCGTGTATCAGGACATGTATCGAAAAATACATCCACCAGTCATCTGCATAAGTTTTATCAGTCTTTTGAAGAGATCAAGGAGCAGAAGTTTGATGGATTTATCATTACAGGAGCTCCGGTGGAACAGATTCCGTTTGAAGATGTGGATTACTGGGATGAGTTGAAAGAGATCATGGAGTGGACGAAGACGCATGTGACTTCCACGCTGCATTTGTGCTGGGGTGCACAGGCGGGGATTTATTATCACTATGGGATTGATAAGACACAGCTTCCAGAGAAAATGTTCGGTGTATTTAAGCATCATGTGAGAAACAGAAGAATCCCGCTTGTGCGTGGATTTGATGATGCGTTTTATGCGCCTCATTCCCGGCATACGGAGATTCCGTTGGAACAGGTGGAGGCAGATGAGAGACTGACGATACTGGCAGATTCCAAAGAGGCGGGGCTTTTCCTCTGTATGGCAGAGGAAGGTCGTCAGATTTTTGTGATGGGACATCCGGAATATGACAGAATGACATTGGATGCGGAATATAAGAGGGATTTGAGCAAAGGTCTGGATATTCAGATGCCGGTGAATTATTATCCGGACAACGATCCGGATCAGAAACCGGAACTGATCTGGAGATCTCATGCAAATAACATTTATACGAACTGGCTGAATTATTATGTATATCAGACAACGCCGTATGATCTGGAGGGGACACCGTTTTAAGGAGGAATCAGAGAGAGGAACGAAGAGAATGAGAAAAAGAAATGTGAGGGGGATTTGTGCTTTTTTATGCACCATCCTTTTGGGATGTCTGATTCCGGCCGGGGAGGTACAGGCTCAGCGTGCGCTGGATGTGGCAAGAGAGAGGGGCTATCAGCTTGAGGAACGGTATCAGCCTGCAGGTTCGATCATTACGGAGATCAATACCGGACAAATTTTATGGCAGGAAAATGCACAGAAACAGTGGCCGCCGGCAAGTATGACAAAATTGATGACCATTCTTCTGGCATATGAGGAGATAAAAGCCGGGAATCTGGAACTTGAGAGTACGGCAGAGGTAAATGAAAGATATACAGATATTGCAGGCAGGTATGCGCTCAGCAACAATAAAATGCAGCCGGGAGCCAGTTATACGGTTGCAGAGTTGATGGATCTGATCATTGTGCCGTCTTCTGCGGCGGCAACGTATATGCTTGCGGATATGGTGGAGTCGGATCCGGACAGGTTTGTGGAGCGTATGAATCAAAAGGCACAGGAGCTTGGAATGGTCAATACGAAGTACTTCAACTGTGTGGGGGTTACTAACAATCTGCTGCAGCCGTATCATCCGGTGAGCCAGCCGCTTGATGGAGATAACATTACAACACCGGAAGATTATGCGATGCTGTGTACTTATCTGATAAAGACCTATCCGGATATTTTAAATCACACAAAGTATCCCCAGATCACCGTAAAAGAGGGGACACCGTATGAGGAGCATTTTACATCATATCAGATTTCACTGGAAGGGGCAAAGTATGGTCTAGAGGGCACAGACGGCTTGAAGACAGGTTCCAGCGATACAGCAGGGTTTAAACTATTCGTCCACTGCAAAACGGGGGGACACGCGTCTGGTGGAGATTGTGATGGGTGTGTCTGACTGGTCAGATCAGACTGGGGAAGAGCTCCGTCATCTGGTCGGAAACGCGATTATGGAGCAGGCATTTGAACGGTTTGAATATAAAAAAGTACTTTCCAAAGGGGTGCATACTATTGATGGAAAGAAAGTAGAGATTTCAAAAGATTTATGGGACTGTGTTCCAAAAGGGAAAGAAGCTCCGCTTACGATCAAGGACGGTAAAGTGCTGGTAGACTTGGAAAGAGAATATCTGCCGGGATTTCAGGCACCGGCAGTTTCGTGCAAACAGGTGGCGGCAGTGGAGAAGAACGAACAGAAGGGACTGCCGCTGTTCTTGAAGGTGCTGCTTGTACTCGCTGCAGTGTTTGTGATTCTTGTGGGAGCAAGAATCTCTTATGTGGCATATCGGAAAAAGCAGAGAAGGAAGCGCCGGGAAGCACAGAGAAGAAGACGTGCAAGAAGAATCAGAGAATTAGAGGAGAAGTAAGACAGGGAGGAAACAGGATGAGAGAGCTGCAGTTTTCAGCGATGGTAAATCAGTTTCAGCCGGGAATTTTTACCGCGCTGAATGACAAGAAGGAAGAGATGATTCAGGCAGGAAAACGGGTGTTCAATCTGTCAGTGGGAACACCGGATTTTGCACCGGCACCGCATGTGATGGAGGCACTTACAGAAGCGTGCAAAGATCCGGAGAACTATAAATATGCACTGGCAGATCTGCCGGAGCTTTTAGAGGCAGTCCAATACCGGTATGCGCATCGGTTTGGAGTGGAGATTCAGACAGATGAGATTATGTCAGTTTATGGATCTCAGGAGGGAATGGCGCATATCGGAATGGCATTGTGTGATCCCGGGGATACCATTCTGGTTCCGAATCCGGGATATCCGCTGTTTGAAATGAGCGGAATCATGGCAGGTGCGAATGTGGAATATTATGAAATCCGCGAGGAGAACGGATATCTGCCGGATCTGAAAAATATCCCGGGAGAGGTTTTGGAGAGAACCAAATATATGGTAGTCTCTTATCCGTTGAATCCGGTCTGTGTCTGTGCTCCGGATCATTTTTATGAAGAACTGATCGCATTTGCAAAGGAGCATCATATTGTGATCATCCATGACAATGCATATTCGGATATTATTTTTACAAGAGAACAGGGGCGGTCATTTTTATCTTTTGACGGTGCAAAAGAGGTAGGGGTAGAGTTTTATTCGTTGTCCAAGTCCTATAATCTTACGGGTGCCAGAATCTCATTTGTGGTGGGAAATAAAGCGATTGTAGAGAAGTTTAAAACGCTGCGTTCTCAGATCGATTACGGCATCTTTCTGCCGATTCAGAAGGCTGCGATCGCGGCGCTTACGGGGCCGGACGATTTCATCGAAAAGCAGAGGCAGGAGTATGCAAAAAGAAACTGTGCGCTGTGCGGCGGTCTGCGAAGGATCGGGTGGAATGTACCGGACAGTCAGGGGACAATGTTTGTGTGGGCAAAGATTCCGAAAGGCTATGCGTCGTCCTTTGATTTCTGTATGCAGCTTGTGGAGAAGACCGGACTTCTGGTAACGCCTGGAAGTGCGTTTGGAAGCGCGGGAGAAGGGTATATCAGAATGGCGCTGGTAGTTGATCTGCCCGTGATCGGGGAAATTCTTGAAGTGCTTGAGAAATCGGGGATGTTTTAGAAAAAAGAGGAGGAGACGAGTATGGACTATCAGAAAGTGATCGAACAGGCAAGGACATGTATCGGACCGTACTGTAAAGCGTGTGCAGTCTGTAACGGCAGAGCGTGCAAAAATACAATGCCGGGACCTGGAGCGAAAGGAATCGGAGATGTGGCGATCCGAAATTTTCAGAAATGGCAGGAGATCCGTATCAATATGGATACGATCTGTGAAAAGAAACCGGCTGATACGACAGTGACTCTGTTTGGAAAGGAGTTTTCCTACCCGTTTTTTGCAGGACCGGTAGGTGCTGTGAAGCTGCATTACGGGGAGAAATATACGGATCAGGAATATAATGAAATTTTACTGGCAGGATGTATGGAAGGAGGAATTGCGGCATTTACAGGTGACGGGTCAGATGCACGGGTAATGCAGGAAGCCACAGCGGCAGTCCAAAAACTGGGAGGTCTGGGAATCCCGACTGTAAAACCGTGGGATATGGATACGATTCGTGACAAAATGGAACTGGTCAAACGGTCAGGGGCTTTTGCTGTTGCAATGGATATTGATGCGGCCGGGCTTCCGTTTCTTCAGAATCTGAATCCGCCGGCGGGAAGCAAATCTGTGGAAGAGTTAAAAGAAATTGTGAAAATTGCTGAAATTCCATTTATTCTAAAAGGAATCATGACGGTCAGAGGGGCGAAAAAGGCTCTCGAGGCCGGTGCACAGGCGATTGTGGTGTCTAACCACGGAGGAAGAGTACTGGATCAATGTCCGTCTACAGCCGAAGTTCTTCCGGATATTGTGAAGGCAGTGGATGGCCGGATGAAGATTTTTGTGGACGGCGGGATCCGGACAGGAACGGATGTCTTTAAAGCACTGGCAATGGGCGCGGATGCGGCACTGATTGCCCGTCCGTTCGTGACCGCGGCATATGGTGCGGGAGTGCAGGGTGTGAGTGCATATACTGCAAAAACAGGTGGTGAATTAAGAGATACCATGGCAATGTGCGGTGCATTTGCTGTCAAGGAAATTACAGAGGAAATGCTCTGGTAAATGAGAGACTTTTTGTGAAAGTTTCCGTATTGACTCTGACTGCTCAAAGTGATAACATATTCGTTGCTGACACATGATATAGTTTATCCTGTGTGATAAAAACACTAAATATAGATAAAACAAAAGCGAAGGGAGCAGAAGTTGTATGATCAGAGTCATCAAGAAAGACGGGACAAAGGAAGATTTTAACGTGCAGAAAGTAGTTGTGGCTGTTAATAAATCTGCGTACCGTGCACTCATTAAATTCACAGATGAGGAGTTGGACTATATCTGTCGTTTCGTAGAAGAAAAGGTACAGACATTGGGAATTCAGGACGTCCCGATTGCAGAGATGCATAATGTGGTAGAGGGAGCCCTGGAAAAGGTAAATCCGGTGGTGGCAAAAAGTTATCGTGATTATCGTAATTACAAACAGGACTTTGTACAGATGCTGGATGAAGTATATAAAAAGAGCCAGTCCATCATGTATATCGGGGATAAAGAAAACAGCAACACGGACAGTGCGCTGGTATCAACAAAGAGAAGTCTGATCTTTAATGAGCTGAACAAAGAGCTTTATAAGAAATTCTTCCTGACAGTAGAAGAAATCCAGGCGATCCGTGAAGGGTATATTTACATTCACGATATGTCTGCGAGAAGAGATACGATGAACTGCTGCCTTTTTGATGTGAAAAATGTATTAAGCGGCGGATTTGAGATGGGGAATCTCTGGTATAATGAGCCGAAGACACTGGATACAGCATTTGATGTGATCGGGGATATCGTATTAAGTGCGGCCAGCCAGCAGTATGGTGGATTTACAGTGCCAAGTGTGGATGAGATCCTGGAACCATATGCAGAAAAATCTCACAAAAAACTGATTGAAAAATACAGAGCGTTGGGTCTGGATGAAGAAGCTGTACAAAAGATCGCATGGTCAGATCTGGAAAAAGAAATGGAACAGGGATTCCAGGGATGGGAATACAAGTTTAATTCGGTATCTTCCAGCCGCGGAGACTATCCGTTTATTACTGTGACAGCCGGAACACGGACAAGTATTTATGGAAAACTGGCAACGATCAAGATGCTGGAAGTGAGAAAGAACGGACAGGGAAAAGAAGGTCACAAAAAGCCGGTACTCTTTCCGAAGATCGTATTTTTGTACGATGAGAATCTGCATGGACCGGGAAAACCGCTGGAAGATGTGTTTGAAGCAGGGATTGAATGCTCCAGAAAGACCATGTATCCGGATTGGTTAAGCCTGACAGGAGATGGTTATGTTCCGAGCATTTACAAAAAATACGGCAAGATCATCAGCCCGATGGGATGTCGTGCATTTCTTTCTCCATGGTATGAGAGGGGCGGCATGAAGCCGGCAGATGAAAATGATACACCGGTATTTGTGGGAAGATTTAATATCGGTGCGATCAGCTTACATCTTCCGATGATCTATGCAAAGGCACAGCAGGAAGGAAAGCCGTTCTTTGAAGTGCTGGATTATTATCTGAATCTGATCCGCAAGCTGCATCAGAGAACGTATGATTATCTGGGTGAGATGAAAGCCTCTACGAACCCGCTGGCATATTGTGAAGGAGGATTCTACGGCGGAAACTTAGGATTATATGACAAGATCAAGCCGCTGTTAAAATCAGCGACAGCTTCCTTTGGAATTACAGCACTTAACGAACTGCAGCAGCTTCACAACAAAAAGTCCCTTGCAGAGGATGGGGCATTTGCGGTGGAGACACTGGAATACATCAACAAACGTGTGGAAGAATTTAAGAATGAAGACGGACATCTGTATGCGATTTACGGAACACCGGCAGAGAATCTCTGCGGAGTTCAGGTGCAGCAGTTCCGCAAAAAGTATGGAATCATTGAAAATGTATCGGACAGAGAATATGTCAGCAACAGTTTTCACTGTCATGTAACAGAAGAGATCACACCGATTGAAAAACAGGACCTGGAAGGACGTTTCTGGAACCTGAGCAACGGCGGAAAAATCCAGTATGTAAAATATCCGATCAGTTACAATGTGGATGCGATCAAATCTCTTGTGAGACGTGCTATGGCAAAAGGGTACTATGAGGGCGTCAATCTGTCGTTGTCTTATTGTGATGACTGCGGTCACGAAGAGCTGGATATGGATGTATGTCCGGAGTGCGGAAGTACCAATCTTACAAAAATAGAAAGAATGAACGGTTATCTCTCTTATTCCAGAGTCAAAGGCGACACTCGGCTCAATGACGCAAAGATGGCGGAGATTGCAGAAAGGAAGAGTATGTAACATGCAGTATCACAATATTACAAAAGATGATATGCTGAACGGAGACGGACTTCGGGTAGTATTGTGGGTGGCGGGATGCACTCACGGATGCAAGGAGTGTCAGAATCCTGTGACCTGGGATCCAAACGGCGGACTTTTGTTTGATGAACGCGCAAAAGAAGAGCTGTTTGAGCAGTTGGAAAAAAGTTATATCAGCGGAATCACATACAGCGGAGGAGATCCGTTGTATGTGGGGAACAGAGAGGCGATTACCGCACTTGCAAAAGAGATCCGTGAAAAGTTCCCGGAAAAGACACAGTGGCTGTACACCGGGTATGAGTGGAATCAGATTCAAAATGAGGCGATCATACCGTATCTGGATGTAGTTGTGGACGGCAGATTTGAAGTGGAACAAAAGGATACGAAGCTGCACTGGAAGGGCAGCGCGAATCAGAAAGTGATCGATGTGCAGGACAGTCTGAAAACAGGAAAAATTGTGCTGCATGATGCATAAAACCGAACAGAAAAGGAAGAGACAATGAAAAGAATTGCAAAATTTCACAAGGTAAGTCTGGAGCAGTTTAAAAAAGACTGGATTGATACGTTCGGACTGGATGAAGAAGCAAATATCGAAGAGATTTATGAAAATATCAAACTGCCAAGAAGAGCGACTGCAGGTTCTGCAGGGTATGATTTCTTTGCTCCGGTACGTTTGATCCTGGAGCCGGGAGAGACTTTGAAGATTCCCACCGGAATTCGCGTGGAGATGGATCCGGAGTGGGTGCTGAAGTGTTATCCGAGAAGCGGACTGGGATTCAAATACCGTCTGCAGCTGAATAATACAGTAGGCATCATTGACAGTGATTATTTTTATTCAGATAATGAAGGGCATATGTTCTCCAAGATTACAAATGATACCAATGAAGAGAAAACCATTGATATCGCGCAGGGAGAAGGTTTTATGCAGGGGATTTTTGTGGAATATGGAATCACGGTGGACGATGATGTGACAGATGTAAGAAATGGTGGTTTTGGAAGCACCACAAAATAGAAAGAACAAAACCTTACAGGATTGTAAGTAAATTTAAGAAAAATGTAAGAAAATATTATGGAAGAATACAGTTGAATTCTATATACTGGACGTAGAAACTAAGAGTTACTTCAGAAAAAGGATGGTACAGTATGAAATGGATCAAGAGACTGTGTTCTTTCATTTTTTTATGTTTGTTTTTGGTTGTTGCATTTATGCTCTGGCGAGGGTATGGAGACTGTCAGGATGCATTAAAGAAAATGAGTGTACAACAAATGGGTGCACAGATACAGGCAAAAGAGGATTACACGACACTGGATCAGCTGCCAAAGGATTATATCGATGCAGTACTGGCGGTAGAGGATAAGCGGTTTTATAAGCATCCGGGGATCGATCCGCTTGCGATATGCAGGGCATTGTACAATGATATCCGTGCAGGATCATATGTAGAAGGCGGAAGTACGATCACGCAGCAGCTTGCGAAAAATCAGTTTTTTACACAGGATAAAAAGATCAGTCGGAAAGTGGCAGAGATGTTTATGGCATTTGAGATTGAAAAAGTCTATGATAAGGATACGATATTGGAGCTGTATTTAAATTCCATTTATTTCGGAAACGGTTATAACTCTGTGGCGGAAGCCTGCCGTGGATATTTCGGGAAGGAACCAATGGAAATGAATTTTGATGAATGTACAATGCTGGCCGGGATTCCGAATGCACCGAGTGCATACAATCCGCTGGTAAATCCGGATCTGGCGTATCAAAGGCAGCAGCAGGTGATCCGAAAGATGGAAAAAGCAGGGTTTTTGAATAAATAGAAAAGAATCGGGAAATCTAACCATAGAAGCAAACCGGAATTGCACGAGACTGTGTTTTGTGGCAGTCCGGGAAGGGAAGGACAGACATTCTATGGTAATTAAGAATACAAAAAAGATCAGTGACTCATTTATGGAAAATATTTCCTATATGGATCGGACATTGCCTGTGGGAAAAAGTTTTGATCTGATAAAACGGACAATCGAGATTGGTGAAAGAAAAGCAGTTCTTTATTTTATTGACGGTTTTGTAAAAGATGAAGCCATGCTCAAGCTGATGGATTCTTTTATGGGCGTGACAAAGGAGGCAATGCCAAAAGAGGCAGAAATGTTTTCTCAGAGGCATGTACCATATATTGAGGTTGATGTGCTGAAAGATTTTGATCAGGTGCTGCGGAACGTGTTATCCGGAGTGACCTGTCTGTTTATAGAAGGATATGCCGCCTGTATTGCGATTGACACAAGGACATATCCGGCCAGAAGTGTGGAAGAACCGGACAAAGATAAATCGCTTCGAGGCTCCAGAGATGGATTTGTGGAGACAATCGTATTTAATACAGCGCTGATGCGGCGGCGTATCCGGGATGAACATCTGATTATGGAGATGACGGAAGCCGGGCAGACTTCCCGCACGGATATCGTGATCTGTTATATGTCAGACCGAGTTGACAAGGAACTTCTTGCCAATGTAAAATCAAGGATCGAAAGCCTGCATATCGACGATCTGAAGATGAACCAGCAGACGCTTGCGGAGGCAATGTTCAAGAGAAAATGGTTCAATCCGTTTCCGAAATTTAAGTTTACAGAGAGACCGGATACCGCGGTGGCGTGTCTTCTGGAAGGCAAAGTAATCATTTTAGTAGATAATTCCCCTTCTGCTATGATTCTTCCGACTTCGATTCTGGATATGATTGAGGAAGCAAATGATTATTATTTTCCAACAGTGACAGGGATGTATTTGAAGGTTTCCAGAGCAATCATCACGATTCTGACGGTGTTTATGACACCGGTATATCTGTTATTCATGATGAACCCGTCCTGGATCCCGAGCATGTTTGAATTTACTGCCGTCCGTGATGTGATCAACGTCCCGCTTGTGCTGCAGTTTTTGATTCTGGAGCTTTGTATTGACGGATTGCGTCTTGCTGCGCTGAACACACCGAGTATGCTCAGTACACCACTCAGTGTGATCGCAGGTCTGGTGCTCGGAGAGTTTGCGGTGCAGTCCGGATGGTTCAACTCGGAAGTGATGCTGTATATGGCATTTGTAGCGGTGGCAAACTATACGCAGCCGAACTTTGAGATGGGATATGCATTGAAATTTATGCGTCTGATCCTCCTGGTTCTGACTGCAGTTCTGGATTGGATCGGATTTTTACTTGGATGTTTATTCATCCTGTGCTTTTTGATATTTAACAAGACTCTGTCTGGAAGAAATTATTTGAATATTAAGTTGAATTAGAAAACAGGCCGGGGATTGCGGCAAAATGCTGCATTGTCCGGTCTGTTCTGTTAAAAAGCAGAAAAGGAATGAAAAAAATTTTGCGAAATGCAAAAAAAAATGATATGATTAAGAAAATCAGACAACAGGAGGGATGAAGGAAATGCGGGACTATATTATTACAGTGAACAGTACAGTGGATATGCCGAAGGAATGGCTGGCGGAACGGGGCGTTCCGGTGATTCCTCTGAAGTATACAATGGAAGGAAAAACCTATACAGATATGGAAGGCCTGACACCAAAAGAGTTCTTTGGCAAACTCAGAGAAGGAAAGATGTCTGTGACGTCCCAGGTGAATCCGGAAGAGGCGAAAGAGATGTTAGAGCCGTTTGTGAAAGAAGGAAAGGATGTACTGCATCTGAGTTTTTCTTCGGGGCTGAGCGGAACTGCCAATAGTATGAGGATGGCGGCAGAAGAACTCTCAGAAGAATACCCGGAAAGAAAGATCCTTGCAGTGGATACGCTTTGCGCCTGCATGGGAGAAGGACTTCTTTTACATAAAGCGCTGCAGTTAAAAGCAGCCGGGAAGACAATGGAAGAGGTTGCACAGTGGGTGGAAGAAAATAAACTTCATATCTGTCATAATGTAACGGTGGATGATCTCCATCATCTGCACCGTGGAGGAAGGATCTCCAAAGCAACGGCAGTGCTTGGCAGCATGGTGCAGATCAAGCCGATCATTCATGTAGATAACGAAGGCAGGCTTCAGGTGATCGGGAAAGAACGAGGACGTAAGAAGTCTCTGAATAAGATTGTCGATATGGCAGCAGAACAGGCAAAAGGCTGGGAAAATGATCTGGTATTGATTACCCACGGTGATTGTATCGAAGAGGCAGAATATGTGGCAGGACGAGTTCGTGAAAAACTGGGTGTAGATCATATTCTGATCAATAATATCGGAACTGTGATCGGAAGCCATACCGGACCGGGAGTTGTGGCTGTATTCTGTATGGGTGAGAAAAGATAGAACAAAAAGAAAGTAAATAGAGAAACGGTAAAAAAGAGTTGTCAAGAAACAGCGAAAATCCCGCGGATGCAATAATCCGCGGGATTTTTATTACATGGTGATAATACCAAACGCATTCAGAATAGAACTGATCAAAATCGCGATCAGGAAGATTGGAGCAATCCATTTGATCATGACTGTGAACATTTTTTTGCTTTTGAATGCGCCGTTATCAGAAGCTTCTACTTCATCAATGATGGCCTGCGGCTTGATCACGAATCCTACGAAGACGCAAGTCAGTACGGCAACGATCGGCATCAGCACACTGTTACTGATGAAGTCCATAGCATCCAGAATGGACATTCCCAGAGGCTTGATAAAGTCAAGTGCTCCAAATCCGAGGGAAGTCGGAATTCCAATCAGCAGTGAATAAACAGCGACCAGGATGCAGGTAAACCTTCTTGACCATTTGAATTTATCCATAAAAATGGAAACGATAGTCTCCATCAAAGAGATGGAAGAGGTCACTGCGGCAAAAAATACAAGGATAAAGAACACGGTTCCAAGTACGGTTCCAAGAGGCATGCTTGCAAATACCTTCGGGAGAGTGATGAACATCAGTCCGGCGCCTGCATTCAAGGCAGATTCATCTCCGCCTGAGAAGATAAATACAGATGGAACGATCATCAATCCTGCAAAAAAGGCAAATCCGGTATCGAAAATCTCAATCTGTCGTACAGAGCTTTCCAGATTTGTAGATTTCGGCATATAGGATCCATAAGTAATCATGATTCCCATAGCAAGTGACATGGAATAAAAAAGCTGTCCCATTGCTGCCAGAACGGTCATGACTGAGAAGTTTGACATATTCGGAAGCAGATAGTATTTTAATCCGTCCATGGCACCGTCCATGGTCAGGACATAAATTGCAATCCCAACAGTCAGAACAGCAAGAATGGGCATCATCACTTTGCTGACTTTCTCAATTCCCTTTTCCACACCGAAGAGCACGACAAGTGCTGTCAGAGCAATGAACAGTGAGAACCAGAGAATCGGGGATGCTGTGCTTGCAGTGAATTCGGAAAAATAAGAATCACCGGATACAGTGGCAGCACCTTCTGTGATAAAAGCATAAAAGTATTTTAAAACCCATCCTCCGATTACTGAATAATAAGGAAGGATGATGATTGGAACGATTGCGGCAAGGATGCCTAAAAAGCCAAATCGTTTATCCAGTTTTTGGAAAGCGCCGATGGCACTCAAACCGGTCTTGCGTCCGATGGCGATCTCTGCTACCATTAGTGTAAATCCGAATGTGACCGCTAATATGATGTAGCAGATCAAAAAAGAACCTCCGCCATATTTTGCTGCCAGATACGGGAATCGCCAGATATTCCCAAGCCCTACGGCTGATCCGGCAGCGGCAAGAATAAAACCGATCTTGCCGGAAAAATTACTTCTGTTTGTTTTCATATAGAAACCTCCTCAACTCTTTCACTTTAGCCAGAACACTAAAAATAGATTGCGCTCTGTTATTAAGTGGTATTATGCCATGGATAGTGAAAAAAAACAAGTTAAATTAGTGAATTAAAGTGAAAAAGCAGTAAAGTTTTTAAAATAGAGAAAAGATGTTGACAGAAGCAGGAAAGTATGGTAAATTATATTTTGCGCAAAGCGAAAAACAAAGTAGAGTATCCACTCTCACCATAGCACAAGTGAGTGACTATTGGTCTGATATTGTTACATGCAGAAAGTTTCCTGTATAGGCTCTGTTATGTAGTGAGATTGGGTGGATATGAGATTCACTCTTTTTTTATGCTTGTGCGAAGGGAAACCTAAGGGAAATTCATTTGACGGAGGTATACGACCATTAGCGATTTAATGATTAACGAGCAGATCAGAGACAGAGAAGTCCGTCTGATTGGCGAGGATGGGGAACAGTTAGGAATTATGTCATCCAGAGAGGCAATGAAACTTGCCGCTGAAGCAAATCTGGATCTTGTAAAGATTGCGCCGACTGCGAAGCCGCCGGTATGCAAGATTATCGATTACGGTAAATACAAGTACGAACAGACAAGAAAAGAAAAAGAAGCTAAGAAAAAGCAGAAAACTGTAGAAGTAAAAGAAGTGCGTTTATCACCGAATATTGATACAAACGACCTGAATACAAAGGTGAACAATGCGAAGAAGTTCATCGGAAAAGGAAATAAAGTAAAGGTTACCTTGCGTTTCCGCGGAAGAGAAATGGCACACGTACAGTCAAGCAAGCACATTCTGGATGATTTTGCGGCATTGCTTGAAGATGTGGCAGTTGTTGAAAAACCGGCAAAAATGGAAGGACGCAGCATGAGCATGGTTTTAACTGAAAAACGTTAAAATAAAAAAATACGGACATATGTCCAGCAGGGCAGTACATTAAAGGAGGAATTTATCATGCCAAAAATTAAAACAAATAGAGCGGCAGCAAAACGCTTCAAAAAAACAGGTACAGGAAAACTGAAAAGAAATAAAGCTTACAAGAGCCATATCTTAACAAAGAAGTCTACAAAGAGAAAGAGAAATCTCAGACAGGCTACAATTACTGATGCTACAAATGTAAAGAACATGAAGAAAGTTTTACCATATCTGTAAGATTTGTAAAAGTAATAAGAGGAGGATTAAGAAATGGCAAGAATTAAAGGCGGAATGAACGCTAAGAAGAAACATAATAGAACATTGAAGTTAGCAAAAGGATACAGAGGAGCACGTTCTAAACAGTACAGAGTTGCAAAACAGTCTGTAATGAGAGCTCTCACATCTGCTTACGCAGGAAGAAAAGAGCGCAAACGTCAGATGAGACAGCTTTGGATTGCACGTATCAATGCAGCTGCAAGAATGAATGGATTATCTTACAGCAAATTTATGCACGGACTGAAAGTTGCAGGCGTAGATATGAACAGAAAAATGCTTGCTGAGCTTGCAGTAAGTGATAAAGAAGGATTTGCAACATTAGCAGAGCTTGCAAAATCTAAACTTGCTTAATAGAAAGACAAAAAAGATGAGAGATCGATGGAAAAAGTCGATCTCTTTTTTGTTCGAAGAAGAAAGTGACACTGTCAGATGAGAAATTGCAAAGAGGAATTGCGCAGTTTCTAAAAGTCTGATTATAATGAAAAAGAGAAATAATATAAATTATTCAAAAAATTAGAAAAATTTAAAAAATCAGTTGACATTTTTGCGTATCAGTAGTATTATACTAAATGTAGCGTGTGGTGAACAAAACAGGCTATGGTAAGCGGAAGTGTCGGAACTGGCAGACGAGCAAGACTAAGGATCTTGTGATCAATGCGATCGTGTGGGTTCAAGTCCCATCTTCCGCATAATGAGAGAAGCATTTACAGGAAACTGTAAGTGCTTTTGTTTTATGGGATTAGGATATCTAAGGTTACTGGTAGGAGAATTACAAAGGTATTGACGGCTGGAAACTACCTTTTGCCATAGAAGGAGAGAAGAGTATCTTTGATGGGTTGGAAATTTCAAAAGATACAAAGCTTTGTGAAGCGTATATGGGGAAATATCCGGTTATTTCAATTTCCCTTAAAGGAATCAATGCTGCTGCTTATGAGGATGCATTTGATTTTGCAGTTCAGATTATGCAAAGAACAGCGGAAGAATTCCAGTTTCTATCAGATAGTGAATACCTGAGCGAACATGATAAATCTGTATATAGAGAACTTTTGGACAGTAATATGAGCGAAACTGTATTTTGCGGTGGACTGAAAATATTGTCAAAATTATTAGAGAAGCATTATAGATTAAAAGTAATTCTTTTAATTGATGAATATGATGTTCCATTAGCAAAGGCATTTGAAAATGGGTATTATGAGCAAATGATATTTCAAGACTATGTAAATGTGTTTCCGGAAAACTATTGGATCAACACCAGCAGTAATGATGCCGTCAAGAAATTTATTCAAATGTCCGACAATCTTAAAACCAAGCGTGAGATTGAAACTCTGCTTGCCGGCGGGGAAATCATAAAAGAGATTCATCAGGAGCTGATCTATCCGGAAATGTATCAGTCTTTAGAGAACGTCTGGAGTCTTTTATTTATGACGGGATATTTAACGCAGCGTGGAAGTGGAAGGGTTGATGCAAAGCCGTAGCGTTACCTGGAGTATAGAAAAACTCCTATGTTATAATTTGTTGAAACTATTAAAAACAAAGAACATGAAAATTATAAACAAAAAAGGTATGATTCCGAACATGGAATCATACCTTTTTATAATATGCGGAAGATGGGACTTGAACCCACACAAGCGCAATGCTTACAAGATCCTTAGTCTTGCTCGTCTGCCAGTTCCGACACTTCCGCTCATTGCGATGAAAAACTTACGTGAAGCACATCACTTTTAGTATAATACTATAGAGTTTTTAAAATGTCAACTATAAATTTGAAAAAAGTGTGTGATATAAAATTGACAATTCTGTGAAACGTGATATACTAATAGAAAGTTTACAAGTAAACAAATGGAGGTGGAAAAATGAGCGCAGAGATGACAGTGGAAGGTATGATTTCTGTGTTTATGAAGATCAGGAAAGTGTATGCAGATGAGTTTGGGAGAATGTTGGGAAATGAGACATATTCTCCGAATGAAATATCAATTTTGCTGTTTTTGGCAAATAATCCTTCAATCGATACGAACAGTCAGTTATGTACATGTCTCGGCGTTTCCAAGGCGCTTGTATGCAGAAGTGTAGATGCGCTGCTGGGGAAGGAGATGATCATCAGTGTGGCAGATGACCATGATAAGAGAGTGCAGCATCTAAAGCTGACAGAACATGCACTTCCTGTGATCGAACAGCTTGGAGGAATCAAGCGGAAGATCGATCAGGAGATCCTTGAGGGGATTCCCGAAGAGGATATTGCAAATATGGCCAATACAATGGAGAAGATTTTTGCGCGATTTGAAGAACGGGCAAAAGGGAAGGAGTCATCATTATGAAACTGAAAATGTCAAAAGAGGTGGATCTGGGGAAGGAGCCGATCGGACACTTGTTATTCGTACTGGCAGTGCCTTCTATTATCTCACAGGTGGTCAATGCACTTTATAATATGGTGGACAGGATGTATATCGGACATATTCCGGGAGAGGGTGCGGCAGCACTTACCGGACTTGGTGTATGTTTTCCGGTTATTATGATCGTCTCTGCATTTGCGGCACTGATGGGAATGGGAGGCGCACCAAGAGCCAGTATTCTGATGGGAAAAAAGGATAATGAGGGTGCAGAGAAGATACTGGGAAACTGTTTTTCTGCACTGGTGATTACCGCTGTTGTTTTGACAGCTCTGGTGCTTGTATTTAAGCGTCCTTTACTGATGATGTTTGGCGCCAGTGAGAATACCATCGGATATGCAGAAAGCTATCTGAATATCTATGCGGTAGGAACAATCTTTGTACAGCTCACGCTGGGACTGAATGCTTTTATCGCAGCACAGGGATTTTCCAAGATCAGCATGATGACTGTGGTGATCGGAGCGGTGACGAATATTGTTCTGGATCCGATCTTTATTTTTGGATTTGATATGGGAGTACAGGGAGCCGCGCTGGCAACAGTTCTCTCACAGGCGATCAGCGCAGTCTGGGCGATCCGTTTCCTGTCTGGAAAAGATACGGTCCTGAGACTGAAAAAAGAGAATTTTAAGATCAAAAAAGAGATCATGC
Organism: Mediterraneibacter gnavus ATCC 29149; assembly: GCF_008121495.1. Classification (NCBI taxonomy): domain Bacteria; kingdom Bacillati; phylum Bacillota; class Clostridia; order Lachnospirales; family Lachnospiraceae; genus Mediterraneibacter; species Mediterraneibacter gnavus. The sequence goes on from NZ_CP043051.1 coordinate 2,765,608, forward strand.
TGCCTTGTATCGGCCTGGGAGCAGCGCCGTTTATCATGCAGTCTACAGAGAGTATCCTGGTATTGTGTTTTAATTCTTCGTTATTAAAATACGGCGGGGACCTGGCGGTAGGTGCGATGACGATCCTGTCCAGTGTGATGCAGTTTGCGATGCTGCCGCTGCAGGGACTGACGCAGGGAGGACAGCCGATCATCAGTTATAACTTCGGAGCGAATAATGCAGAACGTGTGAGAAAAGGCTTCCGCTTTCTGCTGATTTCTGCGGTAGTTTATGCGGCAGGTATCTGGGCAGTTTCGGAGTTTGCTCCTGGCGTGTTTGTGACAATTTTTACAAATGACCCGCAGCTGGCAGAGTTTGCAAAATGGGCGATGCGTATCTACATGGCGGCAGTGGTACTGATGGGAGCGCAGATCGCCTGCCAGCAGACATTTATTGCATTTGGAAATTCTAAAATTTCTGCATTTCTGGCAATGTTCAGAAAGATTATTGTTCTGATCCCGCTGATCTATATTCTTCCGGTATTTCTGGAGGATCATGTACAGGCAGTATTTCTGGCAGAGCCGATCGCGGATGTGATCGCAGTGGTGACAACGCTGCTCTTGTTCAGAAAGAATTTTAAAAAAGTACTTTCAGAGATGAAACAGAAATCAGAAACGCAAGATGTCTGATTTTTGAGCAAAATCAGCATGGAGGGTGATCGTCAGCCGTTACGAAAAGAAAAACCACATGGATTTTATGAAATACAGTGTATTTCACAGAAGTCCGTGCGGTTTTTTCTGGTTTCAGGATAAAAAAGAAACAGATGGGAAAACTAAGACAGAAAGGATCGGGAGGGCAAATCATGTTAGAAAAAGTAGATTTGACAATGAAGATGGAAAAAAGTGAATACAAGGCAAAAATGACTGCTTTGAAGCTGCAGATGGGAAAACTTCAGAGACAGTGTAAGGAAATGGGGCTTCCGATCATGATTGTATTTGAAGGATTTGATGCCGCAGGAAAAGGAATGCAGATCGGAAAACTGATTCAGAGTCTGGATCCGAGGGGATTTGAAGTATTTACGGTGAAAGAGGAGACAAAAGAGGAAGCGATGCACCCTTTTTTGTGGCGGTTTTGGACGAAGACACCGCAAAGAGGCCGGATGGCAGTATATGATGGAAGCTGGTATATTAAGGTGCTCAGTGACCGGTTTGAAAAGAAAATGCGAGAATCGGAAATAGAAAACTGCTATCGCTCGATCTGTTCCTTTGAAAAACAGATCACGGAGGACGGGACACTTCTGATTAAATTGTTTTTGGATATCGATCAAAAGGAACAGAAAAAACGGTTTGATAAACTCATGGAGTCTAAAGATACGGCGTGGCGTGTGACAAAGGCAGATCTGAAGAAAAATGAAAAGTATGATCAGTATCAGGAAATGATAGAAGAAATGCTGCAGAGGACAGATACGGAATATGCCCCCTGGACGATTGTGGAGGCTACAGACAGACGCTATGCAACAGTCAAAATCTACACCGTGATCACGCAGATGCTGACAGCAGGGATTGACAACAGGCGCAGGGAGATTGCAAGGGAGACGGCGGCAGAGGTGATCCGGGAAGTGGAAAAAGAGGCGTCTGAGAATAGAAGTCTGATAGATGGAGCAACAAAAGGGTTTCAGGAATCTGTGCTGGCAAAAGTGGACTTAAGTTTGTGTTGTGACAGGAAAACGTATCGGAAAAAGCTCAAAGAATATCAGAAAAAGATCGAGAAGCTGCATGGAGAGCTGTATCAGAAGCGCATTCCGGTGGTAATCGGGTTTGAAGGCTGGGATGCTGCCGGAAAAGGAGGAGCGATCAAGCGGCTGACAGAAAAGATGGATGCCAGGGGATATGTGGTGAATCCTACAGCGGCGCCGAATGATCTGGAGAAAGCACATCATTATCTCTGGAGATTCTGGAAAAACATGCCAAAGGACGGGCATATCGCAATTTTTGACAGAACCTGGTACGGCAGGGTGATGGTAGAGCGGATAGAAGGGTTTTGTACGCAGGAAGAGTGGAAACGGGCGTATAAGGAGATCAATGATATGGAAAAGGATCTCGCGGACGCAGGGGCTGTAGTTTTGAAATTCTGGATGCAGATTGACAAAAAAGAGCAGGAAAAGCGATTCAGACAGCGGCAGGAAAATCCGGAAAAGCAGTGGAAGATCACAGAAGAAGACTGGAGAAACCGTGAAAAATGGGAGCAGTATGAGGAGGCGGTCAATGAGATGCTGATCCGGACTTCCACAGAATATGCTCCATGGATCGTGGTAGAGGGAAATGATAAATATTACGCCAGATTAAAAGTGCTTGAGACGGTGATCGATGCACTGGAAAAAAGAATTTCAAAAAAATAAAGGAAAAGAGATGTGACCGCAGAATATAATAAGTGTAGGGGATTTTAAATGCTCAAAAATGAAAGAGAAGTAAGAGGCAGACATGTATTATTCGGAAGAAGTAATCGAAGAAGTAAGAACAAAAAATGATATTGTGGATGTGATCTCAGGATATGTGAGACTGCAGAAAAAAGGTAGTTCCTATTTCGGACTCTGTCCGTTTCACAATGAAAAGTCCCCCTCTTTTTCCGTAAGCAGAGAAAAGCAGATGTATTACTGCTTTGGCTGTGGAGCGGGAGGAAATGTATTTACATTTCTGATGGATTATGAGAATTTTTCATTTGTGGAAGCACTGAAGTTTCTGGCGGACAGGGCAGGTGTCGTACTCCCTGAGATGGAGTATTCAAAAGAAGCAAAAGCCAGGGCAGACAGAAAGACACAGCTTCTTGAGATCAACAAGCTGGCAGCGCAGTATTTTTATGTGCAGCTGAAGTCTGAACAGGGAAAGACGGCGCACGCATATCTGACCGGCAGGCAGTTGTCAGAGGAGACGATCAAGGCATTTGGTCTCGGATATTCCAGCAAGTACAGCGATGATCTCTTTCGTTACCTCAGAAAAAGGGGGTATACGGAAGATCTGATCCGTCAGGCGGGGCTGATCAATACCGATGAGAAAAATGGTGTTTATGACAAATTCTGGAATCGGGTGATGTTTCCGATCATGGATGTGAACAACCGGGTCATCGGATTTGGCGGGCGTGTGATGGGAGACGCAAAGCCAAAGTATCTGAATTCACCGGAGACAGAGATCTTTGACAAGAGCCGTAATCTGTACGGACTGAACCGGGCGCGCACATCAAGAAAGCCATATTTTCTGGTGTGTGAGGGCTATATGGATGTGATCGCGCTGCATCAGGCGGGATTTACCAATGCAGTGGCGTCACTGGGAACTGCATTGACGACCGGGCATGCGGCATTGATCAAGCGGTATGTTCAGGAAGTATATCTGACCTATGACAGCGATGAGGCAGGGACGAGAGCGGCGCTTCGGGCAGTTCCGATCTTGAAGGAAGCCGGGATCACTGCAAAGGTGATCCGGATGGATCCATATAAGGATCCGGATGAATTTATCAAGAATCTGGGCGCTGAGGAATTTGAACGCAGGATCGGAAATGCGAGAAACGGATTTATGTTCGGACTGGAGATGCTGGAGAAAGAGTATGATATGAATTCTCCGGAAGGAAAGACTGCATTTTTCCAGGAGGCTGCAAGGCGTCTGATCGGCTTTGAGGATGAACTGGAGCGGAACAACTATATTGAAGCGGTTGCGGGTACATATCGGGCCACAGTTGAGAGCCTGCAAAAACTGGTGGCAAAGATGGCGGTGAGAGAAGGAATGGCAAAGCCGGTGGAGCGTCCGAAGCAGGCCACAGGCAGCGAGAAGCCGAAAGAAGACGGGGCGAAGATTTCCCAGAAAATTCTGCTTACCTGGATGATCGAGGACAGAAGACTGTTTGGAATCATTCAGAAGTATATCAGTCCGGAAGATTTTCCGGAACCTCTGTACCATACAGTGGCAGAATTTTTATATCACCAGTATGAGGAAGGAGAATTAAATCCCGCCAAGATCCTGAATCATTTTACAAAGGAAGAAGAACACCGGGAAGCAGCTTCGTTGTTTCATACGAAGATCCAGAAGCTGACGACCAAAGAGGAACGGGAAAAAGCACTGCAGGAGACAATCGTAAAAGTCAAGACACACAGTATCGATTACAGGACCATGCATCTGGAACCGACAGATATCATCGGACTTCAGAAGCTGATGGAGGAAAAGCGAAAACTGGATGACTTGAAGAAACTGCATATTTCTATTGAATAAGGATAAAATAAAACAAGACAGTCTGCGTTTGCTGCAGACAGAGGAAGGATGGACACATGGAAGAAAACATTCAGAAGTTTACGGAGAGACTCAGAGAACTGGTAGCACAGGGAAAGAAAAAGAAAAGTATACTGGAGATCCAGGAGATCAATGACTTTTTTGCGGATATGGAACTGGAAGCAGAACAGATGGAAAAGGTATTTGAGTATCTGGAAGCCAACAATATTGATGTATTGCGTATCAGCAGTGACGATGATCTGGACGTAGACATGGACGTGATCATGGCAGAAGAAGCGGATGATGTAGATATGGAGAATATTGACCTGTCAGTTCCGGACGGTGTCAGCATTGAAGATCCGGTCAGAATGTATTTAAAAGAGATCGGAAAAGTTCCGCTCTTAAGTGCAGACAGAGAGATTGAGCTGGCGCAGAGAATGGAAGAAGGAGATGAAGATGCAAAGAAAGAGCTTGCAGAAGCGAACCTTCGTCTTGTAGTCAGCATTGCAAAACGTTATGTAGGACGCGGAATGCTGTTTCTGGATCTGATCCAGGAGGGAAATTTAGGACTGATCAAAGCAGTGGAAAAATTTGATTATCACAAAGGATACAAATTCAGTACGTATGCTACCTGGTGGATCCGTCAGGCGATCACAAGAGCAATCGCAGATCAGGCAAGAACGATTCGTATTCCGGTGCATATGGTGGAGACGATCAACAAACTGATCCGTGTGTCCAGACAACTTCTGCAGGAGCTCGGAAGAGAGCCGCTGCCGGAAGAGATCGCAAAAGAACTGGATATGCCGGTAGAACGTGTGCGTGAGATTTTGAAGATTTCCCAGGAGCCGGTATCTTTGGAGACACCAATTGGTGAGGAAGAAGACAGTCATCTGGGAGATTTTATCCAGGACGATAACGTACCGGTACCGGCAGAGGCAGCAGCGCAGACACTGCTCAAAGAGCAGCTTGATGAAGTGCTGGATACACTCACAGAAAGAGAACAGAAAGTGCTTCGCCTTCGTTTCGGAATGAATGACGGACGTGCCAGAACGCTGGAGGAAGTTGGAAAAGAATTTGATGTTACCCGTGAACGTATCCGCCAGATTGAGGCAAAAGCACTCCGGAAGCTGCGTCATCCAAGCCGCAGCCGCAAACTGAGAGACTATCTGGACTAAGATATGAGGAATGAATTATCAAAAAGACTGCAGGCAGTGGCTGACCTTGTGACAGTCAGGGAGTGTGTGGCAGATATCGGAACGGATCACGCCTATATTCCGATTTATCTGACAGAGCATAAAAAAGTAAAAAAAGCGTTTGCAATGGATGTGAACGAAGGTCCGCTGATCCGGGCAGAAGAGCATGTAAGAGAAGCCGGATTAAAAGAGCAGATCAAGATGCGCAGATCCAATGGCCTGGAAAAACTGTCTCCGGGAGAAGTGGAAGCCGTCATTATCGCAGGTATGGGCGGCGGACTTGTGATGAGGATTCTGACAGAGGGACAGGCTGTGGCAGAGACATTACAAGAGTGCATTTTGCAGCCCCAGTCGGAAATCGCAAAGGTGCGGGAATTTCTTCTGCAGAACGGCTATCAGATCGTGCAGGAAGAGATGGTACTGGATGAAGGAAAGTACTATCCGATGATGCGTGTGGTTCCTTCAAAGGAAAGCGAAAGAGAGAAGTGGGATGAAACCCAGCTTCGATACGGAAAATTACTTTTGGAGATGCGCCACCCCATACTGGAGCAGTATTTAAAGAGAGAAGAACAGTTAAAAGCAGAGATTCTGGAAAAACTGGATCATCAGAGAGGGGAACATATCACAAAGAGACAGGCAGAACTCAAAGAGGAGCTTGTCTGCATCAGGAAAGGACTGAAGTATTATGCAGTGTAAAGACATTATGGCAATGATTGAGGGTACATATCCCAAGAGTGCTGCTCTGGGATTTGACAATGTAGGGCTGCAGGCGGGAAGAAGTGAAAAAGAAGTCCGTCGGATTTATCTGGCGCTGGATACAACAGATGCGGTCATTGAGGAGGCGATTGCGCAGGAAGCGGACATGCTCATTACCCATCACCCGCTGATTTTTTCGCCGCTTAAGCATATTACGGATGAAGATTTTATCGGCCGCAGGCTGTTAAAGCTGATCCGCAGTGATATTTCCTATTATGCAATGCATACCAATTATGATGTGCTTGGCATGGCAGAGCTTTCCGGACAGATTCTGGGACTGACAGATACCGAAGTGCTGGATGTGACCATGAATACACAGACAAAAGAAGAGGGGATCGGAAGAGTGGGATCCCTTCCAAAAGAGATGACACTGGAAGAATGCTGTGTTTATGTGAAGCATAAATTAAAACTGGGATCGGTCAAGGTGTTTGGAGATATGAAGCAGCCGGTAAAAAGACTTGCGGTTTCTCCGGGATCCGGGAAAAGTGCCATTGCTCCGGCTGTCTCAAAAGGAGCGGATGTTCTTGTAACCGGAGATATCGGACACCATGAAGGTCTGGATGCGGCGGCACAGGGCGTTTCGGTGATTGATGCGGGACATTATGGGACAGAGTATATTTTTATGGAAGATATGAAACGGTTTCTGGAAGAGAGACTTCCTGCAGCTAAAATCATCACCGCACCGGTCGTGCATCCGTTTCAGGTATTGTAAGATTCCAGACGGGAGGGCAGGCTTATGGAGAAAGAATTTTGTACCGTTCAGACAGGGGACAAGGTAAAGTGTTACGAGAGAGGAATTGCCTACAAGAAGATCGCAGAAGAATTTCAGGAAGAATACCCGGCCAAAATCGTACTGGCATTGGTGGACGGGACACGTCTTCAGGAATTGAACAAACGATTAAAGCAGGATTGTAAAATCGAATTTGTGACAGTGAAAGACCCGATCGGTTATGAGACTTATCGTCGAAGTCTCTGTTTTATGCTTGTCAAAGCAGTTCATGATGTCGGAGGACATGACAAGATCCGCAATGTGAAGATCCATTTTTCCGTCAGCAATGGGTATTACTGTACAATTGACGGAGATGTCGTTCTGGATCAGAAGTTTCTGGATCAGATTGATGCAAGGATGCATGAACTTGCAGAAGCCCAAATTCCGATCGAGAAGCGTTCTGTGCATACATCGGATGCAGTAGAGCTTTTTGGCAGACACGGGATGTATGACAAGGAAAGGCTGTTTGGATACCGGAGGGTTTCCAAGGTAAATATCTACCGGATGAATGAGTTTGAGGATTATTACTATGGATATATGGTGCCGGATTCCGGGTATTTAAAGAATTTTGCGCTGCATCTGTATGATGAAGGATTTGTACTCCAGATGCCGTTCCGAAAGGAACCGGATGTAGTCCCGGCCTTTGAACCGCGTGAAAAGCTGTTTCAGGTATTAAAGAGCAGTGTGCAGTGGGGCGACCTTCAGAATATTGAGACAGTCGGAGCACTCAATGACATGGTCACAAAATATGATATGCGTGAGATCGTACTTGTGCAGGAGGCTTATCAGGAACGGCAGATCGCACAGATCGCCGCGCAGATTGCCGCGAAGCCGGAAACAAAGCTGGTGATGATCGCAGGACCGTCTTCATCCGGAAAAACAACGTTTTCGCACAGGCTCTCCATTCAGCTTCGGACGCAGGGAATGAGACCGCATCCGATTGCAGTGGACAATTATTTTGTGGATCGGGAAAAAACACCCCGGGATGAGGATGACAATTACAATTTTGAATGTCTGGAGGCCATTGACATCGAGCAGTTCAATAAGGATATGCAGGCACTTTTAGCCGGAGAGGCGGTGCATCTTCCAATCTTTGATTTTAAGAAAGGAAGCAGGAGCTATGACACGACTCCGACACAGCTGAAGGAACAGGATATTCTTGTGATCGAAGGAATTCACTGTTTGAATCCGGAGCTTTCCCGTCAGCTTTCATCAGACCGGAAGTTTAAGATTTACATCAGTGCTCTGACACAGTTGAATATTGATGAGCATAACCGGATCCCTTCTACAGACGGAAGACTGATCCGGCGGCTGGTGCGGGATGCCAGAACAAGAGGAACTTCAGCACAGAAAACGCTCGCAATGTGGTCGTCAGTCAGAAGAGGTGAGGAAGAGAATATTTTTCCGTATCAGGAAGAAGCGGATGTGATGTTTAATTCTTCCCTGTTGTATGAACTGGCTGTTTTAAAACAGTATGTGGAGCCTCTTTTGTTCGGAGTGGAAAAAGATTCACCGGAATATCTTGAGGCGAAAAGACTTTTGAAATTTTTTGACTATTTTATCGGAATCGGAAGTGACTATGTTCCGGCAAATTCGCTGCTCAGAGAATTTATCGGAGGCGGGTGCTTCCCGGTATAAGAGAAAAGAAGGGAAGAGACATGGGACAGAATCGTAAAAAGATCAATGGAAAAGAGCTTGTACTGGATATTTCTTATGATATTGTGGGAAGTGTATTATATGCCCTTGGGATTTATACGTTTGCAAAAACGGCAGATTTTGCACCGGGCGGATTATCCGGTCTGGCGCTGATCATGAATCATTTATGGAGATTTCCGATTGGTATTACAACCCTTGCCCTAAATATTCCGCTTATCATTTTGAGCTTTAAGCTGGTAGGGCGGAGGTTTATGTTCAAATCAGCAAGAACCATGATTGTTTGTACGATATTTCTGGATCTTATTTTTCCGTATACAAAGCCTTATACAGGGGAGCCGTTTATGGCGGCACTGTTTTCCGGTGTCTGCCTGGGAGCAGCGCTTGCGTTGTTCTATATGCGGGGATCCTCCTCCGGCGGTACCGATTTTCTGACTATGTCGATCAAAGCGATCAAGCCGCATTTGTCAATCGGATTTGTAACCATGGCGATCGATCTTTTGATTATTCTGCTTGGATGGCCGGTATTCGGAAATGTGGACGCAGTTCTCTATGGTCTGATCTCGGCATTTGTGACATCTGTCGTGATCGATAAGATCATGTATGGCATGGGAGCCGGTAAACTGATCCTGATTATTACGACAAAGGCGGATGAGGTTTCCAAAAAGATTGATCAGATCAGCGGAAGAGGTTCCACAGCAATCCGGGCGATCGGAACCTATACAAAAGAGGAAAAGGATGTGCTGCTCTGTGCCTGCTCCAGCTCTCAGGCGTACTCCGTCAGAAGTGCGGCGCATGAGGTGGATCCGGATGCATTTGTGATGCTGACAGAGACGAGCGAGGTGTTCGGTGAAGGATTTATGGATACAAGAAAATAAAAGATAAGACAAAATGAGCGTGTTTGCCACATGGTTTGGAACACGCTCATTTTTATTTATCGGACGTAAGTCCGCCCGCCGCAGGCATGCATTACGGGATGCCCGGAGGGGGATACTATTTGGATTTTACTTCCCGCCACAATTGGTTGTAGATTGCATCGTATTTGTCCCCGAGGAAACGGAATGTTTCGCAGTTGACAAGATCTTCCGGTTCCGGAAACGCAATCTTGCTGTTGCGGATGGCCGGATCTTCGATGAGTTCTCGTGCTCCGGTATTCGGAGTGGAGTAGGTAATGTAGTCGAAGTTCATTTTGGCAATATCAGGCCGGCAGAGGAAGTTGATAAATTTTTCTGCATTTTCTTTGTGCTGTGCATTTTTCGGAATTACCCAGGAATCAATCCAGAGATTCGATCCTTCTTTTGGAATTACGTACTCCAGATTTGGATTCTCTGCCTGTGTATAGATGGCTTCTCCCGAATAAATGACACCGATGGCGGCTTCGTTTCCGATCATTTTGTCACGCACCTGATCAATAACATATGCCTGCACAAGAGGTTTCTGATCAATGAGAAGCTGCTTTGCTTCCTCCAGTTCATTTAAATCCGTGGAGTTGAGTGAGGCGCCGATGTATTTTAATGCCACTGCAAATGCATCACGAACACTGTCCTGCATCAGAATGTTGTCTTTATATTTTTCATCCCAGAGTACGGACCAGCTGTCGATCGGTTCATCTACCATTGTCTTGTTGTATAAGATACCGACAGTTCCCCAGCAGTAAGGGACAGAGTAAAGGTTGTCCGGGTCAAACTGGCGGGACTGTTCCAGATAAGTGTCGCCGATGTATTTGATATTCGGAATATGGTCAAAATTGATCTTGGCAAGCAGATCATTTTCAATCATACGCTGGATCATATAGTCGGAAGGACAGACCACGTCATAAGCGATGGCGCCGGACTGCACTTTGGGATACATGATTTCATTTGTCTCGTATTCTTCATAAACGACCTGGATACCGGTTTCCTTTTCAAACATCGGGATCACGTTCGGATCTAAATATTCGCCCCAGTTGTATACGATCAGCTGATTGTCTCCGCCGGTCACTCCGTTTTTGGATCCGTAATAAAATCCGCCGGCGGCAATGACAAGGATCATGGCAGCCGGTACTACGCGCTTGAAGATGATATGGCTGATGCTCTGATGCCTTCTGCGCTTAGAAGCGGCTGATGGGGAAGACTTCTTCTGCTCCGGTGTAAAGTTGATCAAAAACAGCAGAACAAGTACTGTCATAAACATGATTGTGGAAAGTGCATACATTTCCGGTTTGATTCCTTTACGCACTTCACTGTAGATCTTGGTGGAAAGGGTATCCACCCCCGGTCCTTTCGTAAAATGTGTGATTACAAAATCATCCAGTGACATTGTAAATGCCAGAAGAAAACCGGAAATGATCCCCGGCATGATATCCGGCAGTACGACTTTGAAAAATGCGTAGATCGGAGAAGCTCCCAGATCCAGTGCGGCTTCATAAGTACTTTTTTTTGTCTGCTTTAATTTTGGCATGACACTCAATATTACATAAGGAATATTGAATGTGATGTGTGCCAGCAGTACCGTGGAAAATCCAAGGGTAAAACGAAATGCAACAAAGAGCAGCATCAGGGAAATTCCGGTTACGATATCTGCGTTGAGCATCGGGATGTTAGTTACGCCCATCATAAAGGTGCGCATCTTCGGTTTCATTGCCTGGATCCCGAGAGAGGCTGCGGTTCCGATCAAGGTTGCAATCAGTGCAGAAAGCAATGCGATGATCAGAGTCGTGTAAAGTGCATTCATAATATCCGGATTCTGGAACAGTGAAATGTACCATTTTCCGGTAAACCCACCCCATTTTGCCCGGGTTTTGGAATTATTGAAGGACAGAACGACCAGTGTTATGATCGGTGCATATAATAAAATGAGGATCAGGATCAAGTAAATCCGTTTGGCTGTATTCTTCATCAAAATGCGGTTCCCTCCCCTTCTTTATCGTATTTTGCAATCATTGCCATGCTGGCAATAATAAAGATCATCAGCACAAGAGAAAGACCGGAGCCGGTATTCCAGTTGCTGCCCTGTTTAAATTCCTGCTCGATCACATTTCCGATAAGCAGGATTTTACTGCCGCCAAGCAGGTCGGAAATGACAAATGTGGTCAGTGATGGTACAAAGACCATGGTGATTCCGCTGATAATGCCCGGTACGCTCAAAGGCAGGATGATCCTTAAAAAGGTCTGCAGGTTGTTTGCTCCCAGATCCCGGGCTGCAGATATGACGTCCCGGTCGATCTTGGAAAGTACATTGTAGATCGGCAGCACCATAAACGGCAGGAAATTGTATACCATGCCGAGAATGATCGCAAACGGTGTGTTGATCAGCGCAAGCTCCGGAAGATGGAAAAAGCGCAGAACCATATTGATGACACCGTTTTTTTCCAGCAGATTCTGCCATGCGAGTGTCCGCAGCAGAAAATTCATCCACATGGGAAGAATGAAGATCAGTACAATGAAACTGGTCTGATTGACATTTTTTTCGGACAGGATCATGGCAAGCGGGTAAGCAAGGATCAGGCAGATGAGCGTACTCACGAAAGAGAGCAGCAGTGCCAGTCCCAGTGCTTTTAAATTTTCCTGGGTGGTGATCTGTGCCAGATTCATCAGTGTGAAATTTCCGTTTTTGTCAGTCAGTCCGTAATACAGAATCATCAAAAGCGGAATGATGATAAAGGAGGCTGCCCAGAACAGGTATGGACCGCTCAATAATTTTCTACTCTTCAATTCCTGCCGCCTCCGCATCTTCAGATTCTGGTTTTTTCATAATCTGGATATCAAATGGATCCACACGGATACCGACCTCTGTGCCAACCGGGAACATATCGGTACTGTGTACGAGAAGCTCGTAATTGTTGGCAAGTACCTCCATTTCATAATGAACACCTTTGAAGATCAGATGGGTGACCACACCTTCGATAATTCCTTCTTCAGGCTTGACCAGATCGATGTCTTCCGGGCGGATCACCGCATCTACCGGTTTGTTGCGTCCGAATCCAACGTCCACACACTGCCAGGTGGCTCCCAGCATTTTGACAACCTTATCTTCCACCATGGTGGCAGGAAGAATGTTGCTGTCTCCGATAAAGTCTGCTACAAAGGCGTTCTGTGGTTCGTTATAAATATCCTCCGGTGTTCCGATCTGCTGGATATATCCCTGATTCATGACAACGATCGTATCGGACATGGTCAGAGCTTCCTCCTGATCATGGGTAACGTAGACAAAAGTAATACCCAGTTCGTTTTTCAGACGGATCAGCTCATACTGCATGTCCTGTCTGAGTTTTAAGTCCAGTGCTCCAAGCGGTTCGTCGAGAAGCAGCACTTTCGGTTCGTTTACAATTGCGCGGGCAATTGCGATCCTCTGCTGCTGACCGCCGCTTAAAGAATCCGGATACCGGTCTTTAAAATCCTCCAGATTCACAAGTTTCAGTGCATATTTGATCTTGTCATCAATATAATGTTTGGACTTTTTCTTGATCTTAAGACCAAATGCAATATTTTCTGCAATGGTCATATGGGTAAAGAGCGCATATTTCTGGAACACAGTATTGAGCTGCCGTCTGTTGGGCGGCAGCTTGTTGATGTTCTTCCCGTCAAAAATGATATCTCCGGAATCCGGAGTCTCGAAACCACCCAGAATCCGAAGCAGTGTGGTCTTGCCGCAGCCGCTTGGACCGAGCAGTGTCAGAAATTCATTTTCACGGATATAAAGATTTAAGTGATCCAAAATGACGCTCTCATCAAAAGATTTTGTGACATTCACAATATCGATCAGCTTATTAGACATCTTTCTCCTCCTGGTAAAAGTTTTTGATGGAATCCAGACGGCTGCACATATTGCACAGAAGAAGATCTGCGAGTGTAAGTGCAGTCATGGATTCAACTACCACCACGGCGCGGGGAACGATGATCGGATCATGTCTTCCCTTGATAGAAATCTCAATCTCTTCCTTATCTATATTTACCGTGGACTGAGGGCGGGCAATGGAAGGCGTCGGCTTGATGGCAGCGCGTACGATCAGCTCGGAGCCGTCGCTGATACCGCCCAGAACCCCGCCGGAATGGTTGGTTCTTTTTATCATCTGTCCGTCCTGAACGGCAAATGCATCATTGTTCGTGCTCCCGTTTGAGGCAGCAGCAAGAAATCCATCTCCAATCTCCACTGCTTTTACCGCACCAATGGACATGATTCCCTTCGAAAGCTGAGCATCCAGTTTATCAAATACCGGTTCGCCAAGCCCGACGGGAAGTCCCGTTACACGACATTCAATGATTCCGCCGCAGGAATCTTTCTGTTCCATCATCTCATTGAGATAGTCGGCTGCTTTTTTGGCCAACGCATTGTTCGGCATGTAAAGCGGATTTTCTGTGACCTCATCCAAACGATATTCGGATTCCGGTACAGTTACGGGACCTATGGATTTTGAAAATGCAGTCAGTTCAATCCCCAGTGTCTTTAAGAGGGCAGAAGCGACTGCTCCGGCAGCTACTCTGCCGATCGTCTCCCGGCCGGAGGTGCGGCCACCGCCGCGGTAATCCCGAAAACCGTATTTGTTCTGGAATGTATAGTCAGCATGTCCCGGTCTGTAACAGGAAGCAATCTCCCCATAATCCCGGGAGCGCTGATCCTGATTGCGCACCAAAAGAGAAATTGGGGTTCCGGTTGTCTTTCCTTCAAAGATACCGGAGAGAATCTCTACCTGATCGGTCTCACTGCGCTTGGTCGTATAGCGGCTCTGTCCCGGACGTCTGCGGTCCAGAAAAGCCTGTATATCAGATTCGCTTAGGGAAAGTCCTGCGGGACAGCCGTCGATCACAACACCGATTGCTGCGCCGTGAGACTCTCCCCATGTAGTAATGCGAAATAAAGTTCCAAATGATGAACCACTCATATGTCAAAATCTCCTTTCTTTTGCATATAAAACTATTATATAAGAAGACATATTATCGTGCAATCCTTAATTTTATGCAACTGCCCGGTCAGATTATGAATGGCAGAACCGATCAGATAGAAGCGTAATAAATTTATTTGAAATTCCTATGTTTTTTCTGTACAATTCAGGAAAAGCGTAATATAATGAGGACTAGATACTGGCTGAAAGGAGAACGGCAATAGCAGATGAAAGAAAAAATCAGAAAAAAAACGAAAAGACCGCAGACAGAAGACATGATTTTTACAGAAGAAGACTTTGAAGATGTTTCTGAAGAGACGAAAGCAAATTCCCCAAAACACAGGAAAAGGTCTCGCAGGACTTCAGGTGGATTTCCGGCCAGAAAAGCGGGGATCATCGCAGGCGGAGTCATCGGAGTGCTGGTGCTTTTATATCTTGGAATTTCTGTATTTTTTATGAGTCATTTCTATATAAATACAACGATCAACGGAAAAGATTTTTCGGGAAGATCGGCATCATCTGTGGAGGCATATATCAAAGAGCAGGTAAAAGACTACAAACTGACCATTAAGGAGCAGGACAGTAAGTCAGATGTGATCAAAGGAAGTGATATTTCTCTTCAATATAAAGAGAGCGATGAGATTGAGAAAGCGTTGAAAAAGCAGAATGGTTTTGCATGGCCGCTGGCGCTGTTTTCAAAGAAATCAGAAAAGATTTCCATTGCTGTTTCATTCGATGAAACTGCTTTAAATGAAAAGATTCAGAACCTGCAGGCAGTGACAGCAGAGCAGATTCCGGCAGAAAACGCAAAACCGGAGCTTCAGGGCGATACTTATGTGATCAAAGAGGAAGTATATGGAACGGCAGTAGATATGGATGTACTGAAGGAAAAAGTGAACCAGTATATTTCCGAATTTCGATCAGAACTGGATATGGAGAAGGAAGGATGCTATGCACGTCCGAAATACACAAAAGATTCCAAGGAAGTGCAGGCTGCCTGTGATACGATGAACAAATATCTGAAGGCAAGCATTACCTATACCATGTCAGAATCTGTTGTTGTGGATAAGACTCTGATTTCCACATGGATCGGCGTAGATGACAATATGAATGTGGTTTTTGATAATGATGCCATGAAAGCATGGTTTACAGAGTTTGGTGACAAATACGATACGGTAGGGACTACGAGAAATCTGACAACACCGACCGGCAAGGCAACGACTGTAACAGGCGGTACATATGGATGGTCGATTGATGAAGATACAGAGCTTGTCAATCTGCAGAACAGCATCAAAAACGGTGAAGTAGTCACAAGAGAGCCGGCATACTATACCGGAGGTGCAGCAAAATCTCATGGAGAACAGGACTGGGGCACTACATTTATCGAGGTTGATCTAAGTACCCAGCACATGTGGTATATCAAAGACGGAAGCGTGGCAATGGAAACAGATGTGGTGACAGGTGTTCCGGTTCCGGAGAGGATCACACCGGAAGGGGTGTATGACATTCTGGAGATGACCAGAGATGAGGTGCTGATCGGAGAGACCGATCCAAGCACAGGAAAGCCGATTTATGAGACACCGGTCAACTATTGGATGCGCGTGACCTGGACAGGAATTGGTTTTCATGATGCAACCTGGCAGGCTGCATTTGGCGGAACGCGCTATAAGGACGGAGCAGGGTCTCACGGCTGTATCAATATGCCGCTGGATCAGGCAGCAGCTCTGTTTGGAATGATCAGTGTGGGAACACCGGTTGTGATTCATTACTAATCATAACAGATATAGAAAAAAGACAAAAAGGGGCAGCGTGAGAGAGCGCGGTCCCCTTTTTCACGAAGATAAAGGAGAAGAAATTATGTATGAGTTGATCAAAAAAGACGGACGGGCAAAACGGGGGCGTTTTCATACCGTTCACGGAACGATTGAAACGCCGGTATTTATGAATGTAGGTACTGCTGCAGCAATCAAAGGAGCGGTATCGACAGATGATCTCCGGGGAATCAAGACCCAGGTGGAGCTTTCAAACACGTATCACCTGCATGTCCGTCCGGGAGATGAAGTGGTGAAAAAAATGGGAGGACTTCACAAATTTATGAACTGGGACAAGCCGATTCTGACAGATTCGGGCGGATTTCAGGTGTTTTCTCTGGCAGGCCTTCGCAAGATCAAAGAAGAAGGTGTGCATTTTAATTCACATATTGACGGGCGAAAGATTTTTATGGGACCGGAAGAGAGTATGCAGATCCAGTCCAATCTGGCATCCACCATTGCCATGGCATTTGATGAATGTCCATCCAGTGTGGCAGACAGAGTGTATATGCGGGATTCTGTGGCAAGAACGACACGCTGGCTGAAACGGTGTAAAGCAGAAATGGACCGGCTCAATACTCTGCAGGATACGATCAACCCACACCAGATGCTGTTTGGAATCAATCAGGGCGGAATTTACGAAGACATCCGGATCGAACATGCAAAACAGATCGTGGATCTGGATCTGGACGGTTATGCAGTCGGAGGGCTTGCAGTCGGAGAGAGTCATGAGGAGATGTACCGGATCCTGGACGCGGTTGTTCCATATCTGCCGGAGCAGAAACCGACCTATCTGATGGGAGTTGGAACACCGATCAATATTTTAGAGGCAGTAGACAGGGGAGTCGATTTCTTTGACTGTGTTTACCCGAGCAGAAACGGACGCCATGGACATGTATATACCAACCATGGAAAGCTGAACCTGTTCAATGCAAAATATGAACTGGATGACAGACCGATTGAGGAAGGATGTCAGTGTCCGGCATGCAGAAGCTACAGCAGGGGATACATCCGTCATCTTCTGAAAGCAAAAGAGATGCTGGGGATGCGCTTATGTGTACTGCACAACCTGTATTTCTACAACACGATGATGGAAGAAATCCGTGCAGCAATCGAAGCGGGAGAGTATCAGGTATACAAAAAGAAAAAAATCGAAGGAATGACGTCCGGAAAATAGACACTTTTCCAAATGTTTATAGAAAATTTACTTGAAGTATCATGATTTTTTGTGTACAATGGTAATATTGTCGGACGCAGGAAAGCGTGTGAGACAAAATGAAGAGTATATCACGGTAAGTGGAGGTGTGCTGGTAAGATGTTAGGTGTTATTGTAATTTATGTAGTATTATTCGGAGGTCTCTGGTGGTTCATGATGCGTCCTCAGAAAAAGGAGCAGAAGAGAATCCAGGCGATGCTGGCTTCTATGGAAGTTGGAGATACTGCATTGACAACAAGCGGATTTTACGGTGTGATCATTGATATCACAGATGACGATGTGATCGTAGAGTTTGGAAACAATAAGAACTGCCGTATTCCGATGCAGAAAGCTGCAATCGCGCAGATTGAAAAACCAAACGCAGAATAAGAAAAAAGAGAAGCTGTTTTATGGCCGGAGGCTGTAGAACAGCTTTTTTTAAACAGAAGTTTATGGAATTCACAGAGTTCGCTCTGTTTTTTGGCACTTTTGTGTGGTAAAGGGTTGAAATGAGAAAAGAAATGAGGTATTATTTAGAATAACACTTTGAAAATTGGAAGGATGAGTATTATGAAGTTGAATATCGGAGTGATCAAAGGAGACGGAATCGGACCGGAAATTGTGACAGAAGCGATGAAAGTACTGGATCGAATCGCAGAAGTTTATGGACATGAATGTGTGTATACACAGCTTTTGATGGGCGGAGCATCCATTGACGTACATGGTGTTCCACTGACAGATGAGACGATCAGCAAAGCGAAGCTGTGTGATGCAGTTTTGATGGGCTCGATCGGCGGAGATACGAGGACTTCTCCATGGTATCAACTGGAGCCTTCAAAACGTCCCGAAGCCGGACTGTTAAAAATCAGAAAAGAACTGAATTTATTTGCAAATTTAAGACCGGCAGTATTGTATGAAGAACTTAAAGAAGCGTGTCCGCTGAAAGAGGAGATCATCAAAGACGGATTTGATCTGATGATCATGCGGGAGCTCACGGGCGGCCTGTATTTTGGGGAGCGCAGCACCAGAGAAATAGACGGGGTGATGACTGCCTGCGATACACTTACATATAATGAAGAAGAAATTCGAAGAATTGCGAAGCGGGGATTTGACATCGCTGCGAAGCGTAGAAAAAAAGTGATCAGTGTGGATAAGGCAAATGTGCTGGATTCCTCCAGACTTTGGAGAAGCGTTGTGGAAGAGGTGGCTAAGGAATATCCGGAAGTGACTCTGGAGCATATGCTGGTGGATAATTGTGCCATGCAGCTCGTGAAGGATCCGGCACAGTTTGATGTGATCCTGACTGAGAATATGTTTGGGGATATCCTTTCAGATGAGGCGAGTATGGTGACTGGATCGATTGGAATGCTTTCTTCTGCAAGTCTCAATGAGACAAAATTCGGACTTTACGAGCCAAGCGGCGGCTCTGCTCCGGATATTGCGGGAAAAGGCATTGCCAATCCGATCGCGACGATTCTGTCAGCAGCTATGATGCTTCGGTTTACATTTGATCTTGACAGGGAAGCAGATGCCATTGAGGAAGCGGTACAGCGTGTATTAAGAGACGGTTACCGCACGATCGATATTATGTCAGAGGGAAGCATACAGATCAATACCCGCGAGATGGGTGACAGGATCTGTGCATATATCCAATAGAAAAAACAGAAATTCAAAAAAAGGAAAGAGGATGATAGAAGATGAGAAGTGATACTGTAACAAAGGGGATGCAGCAGGCGCCGCACCGTTCCCTGTTCAATGCGCTGGGAATGACACAAGAAGAACTGGACCGGCCGTTGATCGGAATTGTGAGTTCTTATAATGAGATCGTGCCGGGGCATATGAACCTGGATAAGATTACACAGGCTGTTAAAATGGGAGTTGCTATGGCAGGAGGAACACCGATCATGGTTCCTGCGATTGCAGTCTGTGACGGAATTGCCATGGGACATATTGGGATGAAATATTCGCTTGTGACAAGAGATCTGATCGCGGATTCTACAGAAGCACTGGCTATGGCACATCAGTTTGACGGACTTGTTATGATACCGAACTGTGATAAGAACGTTCCGGGACTTCTGATGGCAGCAGCCCGTGTGAATATTCCGACGATTTTTGTCAGCGGGGGACCGATGCTGGCGGGTCATGTGAAGGGAAGCAAGACCAGTCTTTCCAGCATGTTTGAGGCAGTCGGTTCTTATGCGGCAGGAAAATTTTCAGAAGAAGATGTGTGCGAGTTTGAAGAAAAGGCATGTCCGACCTGTGGTTCCTGTTCCGGTATGTATACGGCAAACAGTATGAACTGCCTGACAGAGGCTCTTGGTATGGGACTGAAAGGAAACGGAACCATTCCGGCAGTGTATTCTGCAAGACTGCAGCTTGCAAAACATGCGGGAATGCAGGTGATGGAGCTGGTAAGAAAGAATATCCGCCCAAGAGACATTATGACAAAAGAAGCGATTTTAAATGCATTGACAGTGGACATGGCACTGGGATGTTCCACAAACAGTATGCTGCACATTCCTGCGATTGCACATGAGATCGGAATGGATTTTGAGATTGATTTTGCCAATCCGATCAGCGAGAAAACTCCGAATCTGTGCCATCTTGCTCCGGCAGGACATACATACATGGAAGATCTCAACGAGGCCGGCGGAGTTTATGCGGTGATGAATGAGCTGAACAAAAAAGGACTTCTTCATACAGAATGTATGACTGTGACCGGAAAGACACTGGGAGAGAACATCGAAGGATGTGTCAATAAAAATCCGGAGGTAATCCGCCCGATTGACAATCCGTACAGTGAGACAGGCGGTCTGGCAGTACTCAAAGGAAATCTGGCGCCGGACGGAAGTGTGGTAAAACGTTCTGCAGTCTGTGCAGAGATGCTGGTGCATGAAGGACCTGCAAGGATTTTTGAGAGTGACGAAGAAGCTACAGAAGCAATCAAATCCGGAAAGATCAACCCGGGAGATGTGATCGTGATCCGGTACGAGGGACCAAAAGGAGGTCCGGGAATGCGTGAGATGCTGAATCCGACTTCTGCGATCGCAGGATATGGGCTTGGATCTTCGGTTGCGCTGATCACGGACGGTCGCTTCAGCGGAGCATCCAGAGGTGCATCTATCGGACATGTGTCACCGGAAGCGGCAGTTGGAGGACCGATCGCGCTTGTCGAAGAAGGGGATATCATCAAGATCAATATTCCGGAATTAAAACTGGAGCTGGATGTATCAGAGGAAGAACTGGAAAGACGTCGTGCTGCATGGCAGCCAAGGGAGCCAAAGGTCAAGACAGGATATCTGGCAAGGTATGCGTCTATGGTTACCTCCGGAAACAGAGGCGCAATTCTGGAGATCCCGAAAAATAATTAGGAGGAGAGCATCATGCAGTTAAATGGAGCAGAGATTGTGATCGAATGTCTGAAAGAACAGGGTGTAGATACTGTATTCGGATATCCGGGGGGAGCAATTTTAAATGTATACGACGCTCTCTATGAGCATAGTAATGAAATCAGGCATATCCTGACTTCCCATGAACAGGGTGCGGCGCATGCGGCAGACGGGTATGCAAGAGCAACCGGCAGAGTGGGAGTGTGTCTGGCTACCAGCGGCCCGGGGGCAACGAATCTGGTGACAGGAATCGCAACGGCCTATATGGATTCCATTCCGGTCGTAGCGATTACCTGTAATGTAGGGGTTTCCCTGCTTGGAAAAGACAGCTTTCAGGAAATCGATATTGCAGGGATCACCATGCCGATCACCAAACATAACTTTATTGTCAAGGATGTGGAAAAACTGGCAGAGACAATCCGCAAGGCATTCCGGATCGCGCGCAGCGGCAGACCCGGGCCGGTTCTGATCGATATCCCGAAAGATATTACAGCAAACGTGACAGAATATCTTCCCCGGGAAGCAGAGTTCCCGCCGAGAAAGACGGAAACCATCACAGAGGAGGCACTTTCACGTGCTGTGGAGATGATCGAAGCATCCCAAAAGCCGTTTATTTATGCAGGGGGCGGCGTTGTCCTTTCGGGGGCGAGCAGAGAATTGCGTGAATTCGCAGAAAAGGTGGATGCTCCGGTGACAGATACTCTGATGGGAAAGGGAGCATTTCCGGGAACAGATCCGCGTTACACAGGGATGGTCGGAATGCATGGAACCAAGACATCCAACTATGGAGTCAGTGAGTGCGATCTGTTGATCGCGGTAGGAGCCAGATTTGATGACCGTGTAACGAGCGATACAGAAAAGTTTGCGAAGAATGCACAGATTTTGCAGATTGATATCGATCCGGCAGAGATGAACAAAAACGTGTTGATCGATCATGGAATCGTCGGAGATTTGAAAGAAGTTTTAATGCGGTTGAATGCAAGACTTGAGGAACAGTCACATCCGGAGTGGATGGAACAGATTGCAGCGTATCAGAAAGAATATCCGCTTCAGTATGAGGATGGAAAGCTGACCGGTCCGTATATCGTAGAAGAGATTTACAGGCAGACAAAAGGAGATGCAATCATTACGACAGAAGTAGGACAGCATCAGATGTGGGCTGCACAGTATTATAAATATAAAGAGCCAAGGACGCTCTTGTCATCCGGAGGACTTGGAACAATGGGATATGGACTTGGCGCATCCATCGGAGCCAAAATGGGCTGTCCGGAAAAGACCGTAGTCAATATCGCCGGAGACGGATGTTTCCGTATGAACATGAATGAGATCGCAACAGCTGCGAGATATCAGATTCCGATCGTACAGGTCGTGGTGAACAATCATGTGCTTGGTATGGTACGCCAGTGGCAGAATCTCTTTTACAATCAGCATTATTCCCAGACAATCCTGGATGATGCGGTGGATTTTGTAAAGCTGGCACAGGCGCTTGGAGCAGAAGGAATCCGTGTGACAACAAAAGAAGAGTTTGCAGACGCTTTTGCAAAAGCAGTAAAGATGCAGCGTCCTGTTGTGCTGGACTGCCAGATCGACCAGGATGACAAGGTGTGGCCGATGGTTGCGCCGGGAGCTGCGATCAGCGAAGTGTTTGATGAGATGGATTTGAACGAAGAATAAATTTTCTTTGTTTCAATATAAAAATGAAATTCAGGAGGAAAAGAAGATGAGTAGAGTGTACAATTTTTCAGCCGGACCGGCAGTGCTGCCGGAAGAAGTGCTAAAAGAAGCAGCAGATGAAATGTTAGATTACAGAGGAACCGGAATGTCGGTTATGGAAATGAGTCATCGCTCGAAAGCCTTCGAGACGATTATTCAGGAAGCAGAGGCAGATCTCAGAGAGCTGATGGATATTCCGGACAATTACAAGGTTTTATTTTTGCAGGGCGGAGCATCTCAGCAGTTTGCGATGATTCCGATGAATCTGATGAAGAACCGGGTGGCAGATTACATTGTGACCGGTCAGTGGGCAAAAAAAGCAGCGGATGAGGCAGAAAAGTATGGAACCGTAAACCGGATCGCATCTTCTGCAGACAAGACTTTTTCTTATATTCCGGACTGTTCGGATCTTCCGGTTTCAGAAGATGCAGATTATGTATACATCTGTGAGAATAATACGATTTACGGAACAAAATTTAAAGAACTGCCGAATACAAAAGGAAAGACGCTGGTTGCAGACGTTTCTTCCTGTTTCCTCTCTGAGCCTGTAGATGTCACAAAATATGGAGTGATCTATGGAGGCGTACAGAAAAATATCGGACCGGCAGGTGTTGTGATCGTGATTATCCGGGAAGACCTGATCACAGAAGATGTGCTTCCAGGCACACCGACGATGCTGAAATACAAAACGCATGCAGATGCGGATTCTCTCTACAACACTCCGCCTGCATACGGAATCTATATTTGCGGAAAAGTGTTTAAGTGGCTGAAGAAGATGGGCGGCCTTTCTGCGATGAAAGAGAAAAATGAAAAGAAAGCTAAACTGTTGTACGATTTTCTGGACGAAAGTAAGTTGTTCAAAGGAACCGTGGAGAAAAAAGACCGTTCTCTGATGAATGTTCCATTTGTGACAGGAGACAAAGATCTGGATGCCAAATTTGTGAAAGAAGCAAAAGAAGCCGGACTGGAAAATCTGAAGGGACACCGTACTGTAGGCGGAATGCGTGCAAGTATTTACAACGCAATGCCGTATGAAGGAGTAGAAGCTCTCGTTGCGTTTATGAAGAAGTTTGAGGAGGAAAATGCGTAGTATGTATCAGTATCATTGCCTGAATCCAATCTCTCAGATTGGACTCGATAAATTTACAGAGAACTATCAAAAAACAGAGGCTGCAGAGGCGGCAGACGCAATTTTGGTCAGAAGTGCATCTATGCATGAGATGGAACTGCCGGAGAACCTGAAAGTTGTGGCAAGAGCAGGTGCAGGTGTGAACAATATTCCTCTGGATCGTTGTGCGGAGAAAGGGATCGTAGTATTCAATACACCCGGAGCCAATGCAAATGGTGTGAAAGAACTCGTAATTGCAGGAATGCTTCTGGCAGCCCGTGACATTATCGGAGGTATCAACTGGGTGCAGGAGTACGAAGAAGACGGAGATATCGCAAAAATCACAGAAAAGAAGAAGAAAGCTTTTGCAGGAACGGAGCTGGAAGGAAAAAAAATAGGAGTGATCGGTCTGGGAGCGATCGGAGTTCTGGTGGCGAATGCAGCGACACATCTGGGAATGGAAGTATATGGATATGACCCGTATGTATCCGTAGATGCGGCATGGAAGCTTTCCAGAAATATTCATCATGCAAAATCCGTGGATGAATTGTACAAAGAGTGCGATTATCTGACCGTTCATGTTCCGGCACTGGACGATACAAAAGGAATGATCAACAAAGACGCCATCAGTCTGATGAAAGACGGGGTAGTGATCCTGAATTTTGCGAGAGATGTACTGGTCAATCAGGAAGATATCGTGGATGCTTTAGTATCTGAGAAAGTGCGCAGTTATGTGACGGACTTCCCGACAAAAGAGATCGTAGGTGTCAGAGGCGCAATCGTGATTCCGCATTTGGGAGCTTCCACAGAAGAGTCTGAGGATAATTGCGCCAAAATGGCAGTTGCAGAAGTGATGGATTATCTGCAGAACGGAAATATTACACATTCTGTAAATTATCCGGACTGCGATATGGGAGTGAAAGGAAGCGGAGCAAGAATTACAATCCTGCACCGCAACATCCCGAATATGCTGGGACAGTTTACAGCACTTCTGGCAGGCGAGGGAATGAATATTTCCCTGATGGCAAATAAGAGTAAGAAGGAATATGCTTATACGATGATCGACGTAGAATCCGAGGTTTCCGGACAGATTGCGAAAGCACTGGAAGCAGTAGAAGGTGTTCTGAAAGTAAGAGTGATCGTGTGAGAAAAAGGCAGATGTTATCTGATTGAAAGGATCAGGGCATCTGCCTTTTGCAGTTATAGTAAGAAAAATTACTATTGACAATACATGTATGAGTGTATACAATTATACAAGAACTTTTACTAAGTAGAGTGCTAAAGAGTGGACGGAGGAGAAAATCATGGAAAATAGAAAAGTACGTTTGAATCAGCACACAAATCTTCTGGAACTGGAAGAACACATGTATCCACTGGTGGATGTAGATACGCCGAATGTGTTCCGGAATCTGTTCCATTATGATGAAATCCCAAAGATTGCATTCAATGACCGTATTGTGCCGCATAATATGCCGGATGAAATCTGGATCACAGATACGACATTTAGAGACGGACAGCAGTCCAGAGCTCCTTATACAACAGAGCAGATTGTGACGATTTATGATTATTTCCATCGTCTGGGAGGTCCTAACGGAAAGATTCGTCAGAGTGAGTTTTTCCTGTACAGCAAGAAAGATCGGGATGCGGTCTACAAATGTCTGGAGAGAGGATATCAGTTTCCGGAAGTGACAAGCTGGATCCGTGCCAGTAAAAAGGATTTTCAGCTGGTAAAAGATATCGGTCTCAAGGAGACAGGGATTTTGGTCAGCTGTTCCGATTATCATATTTTTTACAAGCTGAAGATGACGAGGCGGGAAGCGATGGAACATTATTTATCTGTTGTGCGTGAGTGCATGGAAACCGGAGTTCGGCCGAGATGTCATCTGGAAGATATCACACGTTCTGATATTTACGGTTTTGTGATTCCGTTTTGTCTGGAACTGATGAAGCTGATGGAAGAGTATCAGATCCCGGTCAAGATCCGTGTCTGTGATACGATGGGATATGGGGTGAATTTCCCGGGTGCAGTGATTCCGCGTTCTATTCCGGGAATCATCTATGGTCTGATGACACATGCGGGCGTGCCAAGTGAACTGATCGAATTCCACGGACACAACGATTTCTATAAAGCAGTCAATAATTCGACGACAGCGTGGCTTTACGGAGCCTGCGGAGTGAACTGTTCCTTGTTTGGTATCGGAGAGCGTACGGGTAATACACCTTTAGAGGCAATGGTATTTGAGTATGCACAGCTTCGAGGAACACTGGATGGAATGGATACAACGGTTATTACAGAGCTGGCTGAATATTATGAGAAGGAAATCGGATACAGAGTGCCATCGAGGACACCGTTTGTCGGAAAGAATTTTAATGTCACAAGAGCTGGAATCCATGCGGATGGAATGCTCAAAAATGAAGAGATCTATAATATATTTGATACAGACAAATTCCTGAACCGCCCAGCGCTGGTTTCTGTTTCCAATACATCCGGAGCGGCGGGAATCGCCTACTGGATCAATGCCTACTATAAACTTCCGCAGGGCAGTCAGGTGGATAAAAATTCAGAACTGGTCAGCCGATTGAAAGAGTGGGTAGATAAGGAGTATGAAGAAGGTCGCGTTACAGTCTTGACAGATGACGAATTAATTGCCAAAATAGATAGTATATGTAAGGAACTGCATATAAAATTGTAGCTGGGAGGCTGACAGATAGAAAATGGGCGAATATCAGGATAATTCTCTGGGAAGCCGTGTGTTCCAGAGACTCCGCGAAGACATACTGAGCGGAAAATATAAAGAGCATGATGAACTGCGGGAGAATACACTCGGAAAAGAGCTGGGGGTAAGCCGGACACCGGTCAGAGAGGCACTCAGGCAGCTGGAGCTGGAAGGACTGGTCACGATCATACCGAACAAAGGAGCGTATGTGACCGGAATTTCATCCAAGGATATCAGAGATATCTATATCCTGCGTTCTATGCTGGAAGGGTTGTGTGCCAGATGGGCAACAGAGCATATTACGGAGGAACAGCTGGATGAGCTGGAAGAAGTGATTCTTCTATCAGAATTCCATATGAAAAAAGTAAGTGGAAATAATGCAGACCAGGTGACAGATCTGGATGGCAAATTCCATAAGATTTTGTATGAAGCATCGGACAGCCGGATTTTAAGCCATGTCCTGATGGATTTTCATAAATATGTGCAGCAGGCAAGAAGAAACTCTGTCGTTTCAGAGGAGAGAGCCAGAAAGTCGATCAGAGAGCACAAGCAGATCCTTCGTGCGATTCGAGACAACGATGCAGATCTGGCAGAGCAGCTTGCAAACGAACACATCCTGCATGTGATGCAGAATTTGAAAAAACAGGGATACGAAGAAATTTAGGAGGATACGGAACATGGAAAAAATTAAGATGACCACACCAATCGTGGAAATGGACGGGGACGAGATGACAAGAATTCTCTGGAAGATGATCAAAGAAGATCTTCTGGAGCCATACATTGACCTGAATACAGAATATTATGATCTGGGGCTGGAGCACCGCAATGAGACGAACGATCAGGTGACAGTAGATTCTGCAAATGCGACGAAAAAATATAAAGTGGCAGTCAAATGTGCGACGATCACTCCAAATGCGGCGCGTATGGAAGAGTATGATCTCAAAGAGATGTGGAAGAGTCCAAATGGTACGATCCGCGCTATTTTAGACGGAACAGTTTTCCGTGCTCCGATTGTTGTAAAAGGAATTGAGCCTTGTGTAAAAAGCTGGAAGAAGCCAATTACGATCGCAAGACATGCATATGGGGATGTGTATAAAGGATCCGAGATGAAGATTCCGGGTGTTGGAAAAGTGGAGCTGGTCTACACAGCAGAAGACGGAACGCAGACAAGAGAGCTGGTTCATGAGTTTACAGGCGCAGGAATCGTACAGGGAATGCATAATGTCAATGAGTCGATTGAAAGTTTTGCAAGAAGCTGTTTCAATTATGCACTGGACACAAAACAGGATCTCTGGTTTGCAACAAAGGATACAATTTCCAAGAAATATGACCATACATTTAAAGATATTTTCCAGGAAATCTACGATGCAGAATATGATGAGAAGTTTAAAGCAGCGGGAATCGAATATTTCTATACATTGATTGATGATGCCGTAGCGCGTGTGATGAAATCAGAGGGCGGATTTATCTGGGCATGTAAGAACTATGACGGTGATGTGATGAGCGACATGGTGTCTTCAGCATTTGGTTCTCTTGCAATGATGACATCGGTATTGGTTTCTCCGGAAGGGTATTATGAGTATGAAGCGGCACATGGTACGGTACAGCGTCATTATTACAAGCACTTAAAAGGGGAAGAGACTTCTACAAACTCTGTGGCAACGATCTTTGCATGGTCCGGAGCGCTGAGAAAACGCGGAGAGCTGGATGGAAACAAAGAATTGATGGAGTTTGCTGACAGACTGGAAAAAGCTACGATCGATACGATTGAGGCAGGAGAGATGACAAAAGATCTGGCACTGATCACAACAATTGAGAATCCGACAGTCTTAAACAGTGAAGGATTTATCAAAGCAATCGCGAAGAGATTGTAAAAGAAAATAGAAAAGTGGGGTGAAAAATCTTACATCGGATTTTTCACCCCGTTTTTTATACCCCGGGTGAGAGAATGATCACGAGATAAAACAGGGCAAAAAAACAATTTTGTAAAGTATGTATTTTTTTATATAATAAAATGAAAAGATTTGTAACGTTTTAGAATGTGAGCAGTTATTAAGGTGAAAGGAGGGGGAGATGTGGAGTTCGAAAAAATATATCAGCTGTATTTTCGGGAAGTTTTTCTATATGTTCGCAGCCTGACGCCGGATGAAGTGACAGCAGAAGAAATTGCGCAGGAGACGTTTGTAAAAGCATTAAAATCTCTGAATCAATTTGACGGGAGAAAGGATATCAGAGCCTGGCTTTTTACAATTGCGAAGAATACATATTTTAGCTACTGCAGACGAAAAAAGCATGATGCAGATTGGACAGAGTATGAAAACATAGTAGATGTAGGAGTTCATTTTGCAGAAAATCTGGTGAATGAAGAAAAGGCATTTTTGATTCACAAGTTCCTTCACAATATGGAAGAACCATATAAAGAAGTGTTTAATTTGCGGGTGTTTGGAGAACTTTCTTATGAAAAAATCGGAACATTATTTCAAAAAAGTTCCGGCTGGGTGAGAGTTACTTTTTATAGAGCGAAAAAGAAAATTGAAGAGTATATGGAGGAGCAGGGATATGAGTAAAATCAGTTGTAATGTAATACAGGATATCATGCCGCTGTATGTAGATGAAATTGTGAGTGAGGATACAAAGAAGCTGGTAGAAGAACATTTGAAGGAATGTGAAGACTGCAGAAAAGAAATGGAAAAAATGCGGGCAAAAATAATATTGCCGAATAAGAAAAAAATCAATCAGGCAGAAAAAGAACTGTTTCAGAAATTAAAACACAGATTGATCAACCGTAGGATCGCAGCAGCAATACTTGGGGCGATTCTTGTGTGCGCCCTTCTGGCAGGAGTTTATACAATTCTGGTGCTTCCGAAAGAGCCGATCCCGTTTGATCCACAGAAAATGGAAGTGGAAATAGTCGGAGAGGATGCCTATTTATCCTATGCAGGAAGTGATTCGGCAGGCTCTGTTTTTTGTAACCCTGTAACAGTGGGAGAGGGAGCAGAAAAAAGGGAAATTGCAATGGTTTATTTAAATCGAAACCTGTGGTCCACATATATACAACCTCATTTGCAAGAGCAGAACGAAGATGAGATGATCTATCTCGGAAAAGCTGCGGATATGGATATCATATACTATGGAAAGTTTGATGTGGAAAATTTTTATGAAAAAATACCGGAGATATTAAAAGAAATGACTCCTATCTGGAAGAAGTGATATTAGAAAATGAAATGGAAAGGACTCGCAGATTATTCTGCGAGTTCTTCCCATTTTTCGTACAGTTCTTCCAGTTCGGTATTGTTTGCATCTTTTTCCAATGCAAGTTCCTGACATTTGACAGAATTGGAATAGACTTCTTCCTGCGTCATCAGCTCGTCGATTTCCACATTTCGTTCTTCCAGAACAGCAATTCGGTCTTCCGTCTTTTTCAGTTCATTTTTTCGTTTTCGTTCTTTTGCCTGCAGTTCCTTTTGTTCCTGCCAGCTTAGTTTGGAGTCTGAAGGTGTCGATTCGGTGGTATTTTGAGGAACTGTCTGATCAGC
The DNA here is from genome assembly GCF_008121495.1 of Mediterraneibacter gnavus ATCC 29149. Classification (NCBI taxonomy): domain Bacteria; kingdom Bacillati; phylum Bacillota; class Clostridia; order Lachnospirales; family Lachnospiraceae; genus Mediterraneibacter; species Mediterraneibacter gnavus. The sequence continues at coordinate 2,795,540 of NZ_CP043051.1, forward strand.
AGCCGGGGTGGCGTATGCGGCGGTCAGTTCTTCTTTTTTCTCCAGATAGTAATCATAGTTTCCGATATAATTGACAAAAGTCTGGTTGACCAGTTCCAGAATCCGGGTGGCAGTCTGGTTGATAAAGTACCGGTCATGGGATACGTACAGAACCGTGCCGGTATATTCGTTGAGTGCCTGCTCCAGAATTTCTTTGGAAGTAATATCCAGGTGGTTGGTCGGCTCGTCAAGAATCAGAAAATTGGCTTCTGAAAGCATCAGTTTTGCAAGAGAGACACGTCCTTTTTCTCCACCGCTTAAATCCCGGATCAGCTTGTAGACATCGTCTCCGGTAAACTGAAATGCTGCAAGAGTGTTTCGGATCTGCGTATTGGTGAGTGTCGGATAATCGTCGGAAATCTCGTCGAAAATAGTTTTTTCATTGTGCAGCACATGATGTTCCTGATCGTAGTATCCGATCTGAACTTTAGAACCCAGTGTAAAACTTCCGGAATCCGGTTCTACGACCTGATTGAGTATTTTCAAGAGTGTTGTTTTTCCGGTTCCATTGTCTCCGATGATCGCTACGTGCTCTCCGCGCTTGATTTCAAAGCTGATATCATGGAATAACACCTGACTGTCAAAACGTTTCCCGAGGGATTCGATACTTAAAACGTCATTTCCACTGACTTCGGAAGGTTCCAGTGTAAAGTGCATCTCTCTTGCCGCTTCTGCGGGTCTTTCGACAGGTGTGATTTTGGAGAGCATTTTTTCCCTGCTTTCCGCGCGTTTGATTGATTTTTCACGGTTGAAAGAGCGCAGTTTTTCAATGACTGCTTCCTGATGCTTGATTTCACGCTGCTGGTTTAAATATTCTTTGAGCTGCGCATCCCGGATCATCTGTTTTTTCTGTGCATAGTCTTTGTAATTGCCGGTATACATGCGTACAGAGCCGTTTTCAATCTCGATGACCTTTGTCACAACGCGGTTTAAGAAAAACCGGTCATGGGAAACAATCAGAACTGCACCCGGATAGTTCAGAAGATACGTCTCCAGCCAGCTGATGGAGTTCAGATCCAGGTGGTTGGTCGGTTCGTCCAACAACAGGATATCTGGTTTTGTGAGCAAAAGTTTTCCGAGAGATACCCTGGTTTTCTGACCGCCGGAAAGGGTGTCTGTGGGTTTTGAGAATTCTTCTTCTGTAAAGCCAAGACCTTTTAAAACACCGGTGATCTCACTTTCGTAGGCGTAACCGTTTTTCGATTCAAATTCTGACATCAGCCGGTTGTAAGTGTTTAAACGGTTTGTCAGTTCCTCTCCGGAAAGAGATTTTAACTCCAGTTCGATGGCGCGGATCTGGGCCTCCAGAGCGATAATATCAGATTTTGCAGTTTTTAGTTCTTCATAGATCGTGTTTGTAGTATCCAGATTCTGATGCTGGGCAAGATAGCCAAGCGTCTTTCCTTTTGTCAGAATAACGTCTCCTTCATCCAGAGGCAGTTCTCCTACGATCATTTTGAAGATTGTTGATTTTCCTGCACCGTTGACGCCGACAAGTGCAGCTTTTTCACGGTCTTCTACATGAAAAGAGCCATCCCGGACAATGAGATGGTCGCCGAATGATTTATTTAAATTATGACATGCGAGTATCATGAAATTCCTCCTGTATTTTGACAATAACTGATTATTTCGAATCATCACCATTTCATTATAACGAAAACACGGCAAAATACAATATAAAAGTTTGACTTATCTTTCACAATTCTATATAATAAGAAAAGATTAAAATTGGAGGGTACAATCAGTGGAAGAAAGAAAAATATCCCGTGCAGTTATCAGCAGGCTCCCCAGATATTATAGATACCTTGGAGATTTGATGGAAGATCAGGTGGAGAGGATCTCATCCAACGATCTAAGTAAGAAGATGCATGTCACGGCATCCCAGATTCGACAGGATCTCAATAATTTCGGGGGATTCGGGCAACAGGGATACGGGTATAATGTAAAATATTTATATACGGAGATCGGCAAGATTCTCGGACTGGACAGAAGCCACAATTTCATTATCATAGGTGCAGGTAATCTGGGACAGGCTCTTGCTAATTATGCCTCTTTTGAAAAAGGCGGATTTATTTTAAAAGGACTTTTTGATGTGAATCCCCGGCTTGAAGGAGTTGCCATCCGCGGAATTCCGGTACGGATGATGGATGAGCTGCAGGAATTTCTTCAGAACAATGAGATTGAGATTGCAGCACTGACGATTCCAAAATCGAAAGCAAAAGAAGTTGCAGAGTTATTAGTGGACAATGGAATCCAGGCTATCTGGAATTTTGCACATACAGATCTGAATCTGCCAAAAGATGTGATCGTAGAAAGCGTACATCTTTCAGACAGTCTGATGAAGCTGTCATATAATGTCAGTCGTCACCGGGAAGAACAAAACAAGTAAGAATAACTCAGTTCATGTGCAAAGGCGTGTGGTCGGAAAATATCTGGCTGCACGTCCTTTCTTTTCAGGAGCAGAAGGGAGATCGGGTATGAGATATTTACCAGACGGAGCGTGGATGCAGAGAGCGGATGAATATACGATTCAAAAGATCGGGATTCCTTCTCTGGTATTGATGGAGCGGGCAGCTCTGAAAACAGTGGAAGTGATGAAAGAGAAAGGAATCAGTCTGGATCACTGTCTTGTTGTGTGCGGAAGTGGAAATAATGGTGGAGATGGATTCGCCGTTGCAAGACTTCTTTATCTGGAGGGAAAAGATGTGTGTGCGGTTTTTGCAGGGAAAGAAACATCCATGAGTGAAGAATGCAGACAGCAGAGGCAGATCGCATCCAATCTGGGTGTTTCCGTTGTCACAAACATTCCCCCAAAAGAATATACTGTTGTCATAGATGCTGTGTTTGGTGTAGGTTTAAGCAGGACGATCGAGGGGCATTATAAAGATGTGATCGAAGAAATGAACCAGATACATGCAGAGAAAGTGGCAATCGATATTCCGTCAGGAATCAGCTCTTTTGACGGACAGGTGCTGGGAACGGCATTTCATGCGGACTTGACAGTTTCTTTTGCATGTGAGAAACTGGGAACTGTTTTGTTTCCGGGATCCGATTATGCGGGCGAGGTAATCCCTGTGGAAATCGGGATCGGGACAAAACTTTTTGAAGAAAATCCGGAAGTCTGTTACACATTGGAAAAATCGGATCTTTCCAAATTTCTTCCGGATCGGAAAAAGAATTCCCACAAGGGAAGTTATGGAAAGATTCTGATGATCACGGGCAGTAAGGGGATGTCTGGTGCGGCATACTTAAGTGCACGTGCAGCTTATATAAGTGGTGGCGGTCTGGTACAGATCTATACAGAAGAATCGAACCGGACGATTTTGCAGCAGCTCTTACCGGAAGCGATCGTATCCACCTATACAGAATATGAGGAAGAAAAACTGCAAAGTCTTTTGAAGTGGGCAGATGTAATCTGTATCGGATGCGGACTTGGAAAAAGCAGGACCGCCGGGCAGATACTTTCTTATTTGATGAAATATGCAGAGGTCCCATGTGTGATCGATGCAGACGGTTTGAATCTTTTGGCGGATCATATGGAACTTCTTCCAAAAGAAAAAAAGCCATTTGTACTGACACCACATATGAAAGAAATGGCAGGACTTTTGGGGTGTACCATCCCGGAACTTGGGAAAAACAGATTTGCTGCGTTAAAAGAATTTACAGACAGCTATGGTGTTGTTTGTGCACTGAAGGATGCACGTACGCTTGTGGCAGGAAAAGACCGGCAGATGTTTCTGAATACTGCTGGAAACAGTGCGATGGCAAAGGCCGGTTCCGGCGATGTGCTTGCCGGAGTGATCACAGGGCTTCTGGCGCAGCATATGAAAGTGTATGAAGGGACTGTGCTGGGAGTGTATCTTCATGCCTGTGGAGGAGATGCAGCCAGAGAGAGGAGAGGCGCTTACAGCGTTCTGGCAGAAGATCTGACAGAGGGGATCGCAGCTTGTATCAAAAAGACAGAAAAGGGGAGATAATGATGGAAAAACACAGCAGAGTGTATGCAGAGATTGATCTGGATGCAATTTCATATAACATGGAACAGATGAAAAAGAGGGTTGGAGAAGGCGCAAAATTTATTGCCGTAGTGAAAACAGACGGATATGGACATGGTGCGGTTCCGATTGCCTGTATGCTGGATGACGATCCGGATGTATGGGGCTATGCGACTGCGACTCTGGAAGAAGCAGTGGAGCTTCACAGAGCGGGAATTCAAAAACCGACGATGGTGCTGGGATGTGTGTTCCCGGACCAGTATGAAGAAATGATAAAAGAAGAGGTGCGCGCCACAGTATACACACTGGATATGGCACATGAGATTTCGAATCTTGCCCGAAAGTTGGGAAAAACAGCGTATTTTCATATCAAGATCGATACAGGGATGGAACGGCTCGGATTTCCGGCAACAGAGGAGAGCGCAGATCTCATCGGGCAGATTGAAAAACTTCCGAATGTATGCCTGGAAGGAATGTTTACGCATTTTGCAAAAGCAGATGAGCTGGATAAAACATTTTCAGAAGAGCAGTACAGAAAATTTGTATGGATGAGAAATGAGGTTGAAAAGCGGGGGATTTCGATTTCGCAATACCATTGCGATAACAGCGCGGGAATCATTGATTTTCCACAGTGGAAACAAAATCTGGTCCGTGCGGGAATTGCGTTGTACGGACTGTATCCGTCAGAGGAAGTAAAAAAAGAGACTGTGGACTTAAAGCCGGCACTTCGCCTGGTCAGCCACGTCAGCTTTGTGAAAGAAGTAGAGCCGGGAGCTTCCATCAGTTACGGAGGGACTTTTACGGCAGATAAGAAAATGAAAGTGGCTACCATTCCGGTAGGATACGGGGACGGTTATGCGAGAGGCTTATCTAATCGCGGAGAAGTCCTGATCCGTGGGAAAAGAGCACGGATACTGGGACGTGTCTGTATGGATCAGTTTATGGTAGATGTGACTGATATTCCGGATACTGTATTTATGGATGAAGTCGTTCTGATCGGAAGAGACGGAGACGATGAGATCACGGTGGAGGAACTTAGCGAGATCTGCGGTCGTTTCAATTATGAATTTGTCTGCTGTCTTGGAAAAAGAATTCCCCGGGTTTATAAGGGGAGCAATCTTTTGGAAAAATAAATGTCAGTTGAATACATCCGATAAAAGCGGGAATACTCAAGTATACTTCCCTGAGGGGGAGAAAATTGAAGTATAAGAATCGGAGTGTGAATAGAACGTGACAGTCAGACGAGGGGATATTTATTATGCGGATTTAAGTCCGGTGATCGGTTCAGAACAGGGCGGTGTGCGGCCGGTGCTGGTTATCCAGAATGATGTGGGAAATAAGCACAGTCCTACAGTGATCTGTGCAGCGATCACATCCAGAATGAACAAAGCAAAGCTGCCTACACACATTGAAATCAGTGCAAAAAAATACCGGCTTGTGAAAAATTCAGTGGTACTTCTGGAGCAGATCAGAACATTGGACAAAAAGCGGCTGAAGGAGTATATCTGCCATGTGGACGGAACATTTATGGAAGAAGTCAATGAAGCGATCCGCATCAGCCTGGAACTTCCTACATAACGGAAATGGGCGGGAAATGTCAGCGTTACAACTTTACAGAACGAAAAAAGAGTGATAAAATGGAACAACGAGTTTATGAGATAAAAGGAGAATTGAGCAATGTCAGGACATTCAAAATTTGCAAATATTAAGCACAAAAAAGAGAAAAATGATGCAGCAAAGGGAAAGATTTTTACGAAGCTTGGTAGAGAGCTTGCGGTTGCAGTAAAAGAAGGCGGCGGTCCGGATCCGGCAAACAACAGCCGTCTGCGTGATGTGATCGCAAAGGCGAAAGCAAACAACATGCCGAATGATACGATCGACAGAAACATCAAGAAAGCGGCAGGAGAAGGTTCTGGAGACAACTACGAACACATCACATACGAGGGATACGGGCCAAACGGAACAGCGATCATTGTAAAGACACTGACAGACAACAAGAACCGTACTGCATCCAACGTAAGAAATGCATTCACAAAAGGAAGCGGAAATGTAGGAACACCGGGATGCGTCTCTTTTATGTTTGATGAAAAGGGACAGATCATCGTTGCAAAAGAAGACTGCGATATGGATGCAGATGAACTGATGATGATGGCTCTGGACTTTGGGGCGGAAGATTTTTCAGAAGAAGAGGAGAGTTTTGAGATTCTGACTGCTCCGGAAGATTTCAGTGAAGTGCGCCTGAAATTAGAGGAAGCAGGAATCGTCATGGCAGATGCGGAAGTGACGATGATCCCGCAGACTTATGTGGAGCTGACAAGTGAAGAGGATATCAAAAATATCCAGAAAACACTGGATCTTCTCGATGAGGATGATGATGTTCAGGACGTGTACCACAACTGGGATGAGTAAGCACACCTTACATAGATTTTAAATAGTGATAATGAAACTATAATAAACATACATTAGAATGGTATCAGAAGTTGTTTATCAATGGTTTGGAGGTATCACTATGGTAAAAGAAAGAAGAAGTGCAAAACGGATTAAATATGATATGGTTCGTGTTTACTCCAAAATGGAGACTCATGTAGATGGGAAAGCAAAAAGTGTTTTCAAAAGAAAGCCTTATGCTCTCGCAAAATAAGAATAAAGAACAGGTCTGTCGGTATCTGGAAATCCGGCAGACCTGTTTCTTTATGCAAAAAAATTGAAATGCAGTATCAGATATGCTATACTGAACAATGGTATAAAAGGAAATACAACAAAAAGAGGAATGCCAATGAGTCAGAATAGCTTACAGAATGATTTGATTGTTTTGTATGAAAAAACCAGAGAAAAAGTACGGGGATTTCAGAAGAAAACATATCAGTCAGACATGGGAATTTTAAAAGAAGAAAATCAGACACTGCTGGAATGTGTGAAAGAAACAATTGAAAAATCTGAAAAATGTATGCAGGAAGTTGCGGGGTATGTTCCGGAATATGCATCGGAGATGCTCTCTCAGATTGATTCCAAGCGAAAAAGAGAAGCGGCAGTTATTGATCACAACATGGCTATGGTAGCTTTTTTTGTTCCGCTGATGGGGGAAATTCAGAGTACGCAGACGAAGATATTTACGGAGAAAATCGTGGAGTTATGGAATCAGAAGGTACCTGGCAGCAAAATCGGACACTCGGATGCTGCAAGTATTGAGAATGGGTTTAAAAAAGGAGTTTTCTGTTATATTACAACAGCTGTCTGTAAGAGTCTGAACAAGCCAGATGATTGCTATGAACTGAATCTTTTGAGGGAATACAGAGATCAGTATCTGATGGGGACAAAGGATGGAGAGATTCTTGTAAAAGAGTATTATAATATTGCTCCGACAATCGTAAAGCGGATTGACCGCAGTCCGGACGCATCAGAAATTTATGCGGATATCTGGGAAAAGTATTTAAAGCCGTGTGTACGCCTGATTGAAGCGGGCGAACAAGAAGAATGCAGAGAATTGTACACAAAGATGGTTCGTTCTCTGGAGAAGAAATATTTGTATTCAGTAGGAGGAGAGAAAAATGAGTAATTACAAGACAGAGACAAAATGTATACAATCCGGATATGAACCGGGTAATGGAGAGGCGAGAGTTCTTCCTATTTATCAGAGTACAACATTTCGATATACAAGCAGTGAACAGATGGGGCGTCTGTTTGACTTAGAGGAGTCCGGTTATTTTTATACCAGACTTCAGAATCCGACCAATGATGCGGTTGCTGCAAAAATCTGTGATCTGGAAGGCGGAGTGGCAGCAATGCTGACATCATCCGGACAGGCAGCTAATTTCTATGCGATTATGAATATCGTGGAAGCGGGAGATCATATTGTCTGTGCATCTGCTCTTTACGGAGGTACCTACAATCTGTATGCCCATACGATCAAAAAAATGGGTGTAGAAGCTACGTTTGTAGATCCTGAGTGTACGCAGGAAGAGCTGGATGCAGCATTTCAGGAAAATACAAAAGCAGTATTTGGAGAGACAATCGCCAATCCTGCCCTCGTTGTTCTGGATCTGGAAAAATTTGCAAATGCCGCACATGCACATGGTGTGCCGTTTATTGTGGATAATACATTTGCAACACCGATCAACTGCCGTCCGTTTGAATGGGGCGCGGATATTGTGACACATTCTACTACAAAATATATGGACGGACATGCCGCTTGCGTGGGCGGTGCGATCGTGGACAGCGGAAATTTTGACTGGGAGACACACAAAGAAAAATTCCCGGGACTGACAACTCCGGATGAGACATATCATGGAATTGTATATACAGAAAAATTTGGCAAAGGTGCGTATATTACAAAGGCAACTGCACAGCTGATGAGAGATCTCGGCTCTATCCAGTCACCGCAGAATGCATTTCTGTTAAACATCGGACTGGAGACACTGCATTTAAGAGTGCCGCGCCACTGTGAAAATGCAGTTAAGGTGGCAGAGTATCTGAAAAATCATGAGAAGGTGGCATGGGTGCGCTGTCCATCACTTCCGGGAGACAAATATTATGATCTTGCGCAGAAATATATGCCAAACGGAACCTGCGGTGTCATCACATTCGGTCTCAAAGGCGGCAGAGACGCTGCAGTTGAGATGATGGATCGATTAAAAATGGTAGCGATCGTGACACATGTAGCGGATGCCAGAAGCTGTGTTCTTCATCCTGCCAGCCACACGCATCGTCAGATGAATGACAAAGAGCTGGTAGAAGCAGGCGTTCAGCCGGATCTGATCCGTTTCAGTGTGGGAATTGAAAATATAGAAGATATTATTGCGGATGTCGAGCAGGCACTTCGTTAATTCAAGATGGTATGGATGTATACAAGAGGCATCCATACCATTTTTGCGTGAAAAATCATCATTTTCCGTATAAACAAGGGCGGTTGATCGAATACTAAAGTATCCGGCTGTCCAAGTACAGACCTGAAAATAGAGAAAAGAAGGTAGAAGATCATGGAAAATGAGGAGAAGCAAAGACAACGTCTGGATAAAAACGAAGAGATTAAAGAGACCGGCACCTTAAATCTGAATGGAAACGGGCACAAAGCGAACATACAGCTTCTGACGATCATTGGAGAGATTGAAGGGCATGAGGCTGTTTCCGGAAACACAAAAGCCACCAAATATGAGCATTTGATTCCAAGACTGGCAGAGGTGGAGGATGACGATGAAGTGGATGGAGTTTTGATTTTACTCAATACACTGGGCGGTGATGTGGAGGCAGGGCTGGCGATCGCGGAAATGATCGCATCCTTAAGCAAACCAACGGTCTCTCTGGTTCTGGGAGGAAGCCACTCCATCGGCGGACCGCTTGCAGTTTCCGCAGATTATTCTTTTATTGTGCCGAGTGGAACAATGATCGTGCATCCGGTGAGATCCTCCGGGATGTTTATTGGAGTGATTCAGAGTTATCGTAATATGGAAAAGACGCAGGATCGGATTACCCGGTTTATCGCAGCTCATTCGCAGATTACCAAAGAACGTCTGGAAGAATTGATGTTGGATTCCACACAGTTGGTAAAAGATGTCGGGACTATGTTAGAAGGGGAAGATGCAGTCAGAGAAGGCATGATCGATGAGGTTGGAGGAATCAGCATGGCATTGAAAAAGCTGCGGGAAATGATCCGGCAGAAAAAATGTTAATGACACACTTTTCAATTGATGTTATACTAGATGTAGTATGTGTAATTATCAAGGGGGAAGTATTATGGCTGCAAAGTCAACAAGGAAAAAGAAAACTACAAGAAAAAAGTCATCCAAAAATCAGGCAAGTACATCCCTGAACAGTGAAATTTTGATTCTGGTCATGTTTGCGGTCTGTGTGCTGATGCTTTTAAGCAATTTTGGAGTCATAGGGATTGCAGGCAGTGCGATCTCTTCTGTACTCTTTGGTTTTTTCGGAGTGATGGCATATATTCTGCCGTTTCTCTTATTTGGCGTGGTTGCTTTTGGAATTTCGAATAAAGGCAATACACACGCCTACATAAAAATTGCAGCATGTGTGGCCTTATTGTTTGCAATCTGTGCATTTTTCCAGCTGGTGATGCATCCTTTTGATGCCAAAGAAAGTCTGTGGAGCTATTATCAGTATGCCAGTGATTACAGAAAAGCGGGCGGTCTTACAGGGGGCTGTCTGGTGAAGATTCTGTGTCCGTTTATTGGTGTGGTAGGCGCTTATGTGGTACTCGTTGTACTTATGGTAATCTGTGTGATTCTGATCACAGAACGTTCTCTGCTTGCACCTCTTGGAAAAGGAAGCAAAAAGGCGTATGCAGATATGAAGCGCCGGCAGGGAGAAGCATCTGCCCGGCGTGCGAAGAACAGAGAAGAAAAACGAAGACAGGCAGAAGAAGCAAAGACAGAACCGAATGATTCTTCCAGAAGAAGTGATCATAAAGTATCGGGTGTTTCTTTTGCAACAACGCTGCAGGCCCAGGAAAGTGAAGTGCCAAAGGAGACAACAGCGAAAAAGCGTAAAAAGAATTCTTCAGGAAAAGATCCGGATATGCGGGAACTGACTGTTTCACAGGAATCGGATTTTTCAGAGTCACTGCCGTCTCCATTTGAAGATTTTGTGATCAATCGTCCGGAAAGCACGGCGTCGGATGCGAGCGCAGTGGATACTCCATTATGGGAGAATGAACCGGAACCGGCAGAAGAGGGCAACATGACGCAGGAGGATGTTCCGGAAGAGTCAGTCCGTACAAGGAAGAAGACCAAGGCGAGTGCGGCAGCTGTGGAAGCAGAGACTGTTCAGGTAGAACAGAGTATCAAAGAGCAGGAGCAGCAGCCGAAGAAAGTGTACAAGATTCCGCCAATGAATCTTCTGACAAAAGGGAAAAAGGGCGGCGGAGACTCGGATGCCCAGTTGCGCGCCACGGCCCAGAAACTGGAGCAGACCCTGCAGAATTTCGGGGTTCGCGTTCATGTAACAAATGCAAGCTGCGGACCGTCTGTGACGCGGTATGAGCTGCAGCCGGAACAAGGTGTGAAGGTAAGTAAGATTGTAGGTCTGGCAGATGACATCAAATTAAATCTGGCAGCGGCAGATATCCGGATCGAGGCGCCGATTCCGGGAAAAGCAGCCGTTGGGATTGAGGTCCCGAACCAGGAGAATACGGCAGTGATGCTTAGGGACCTGTTAGAATCCGGGGAATTTAAAAATTCCACAGCGAATATTCCGTTTGCCGTGGGAAAAGATATTTCAGGAAAGACGGTGATCGCAGATATCGCAAAGATGCCGCATTTACTTGTGGCAGGAGCGACAGGATCCGGAAAGTCGGTATGTATCAATACGCTGATCATGAGTATTTTATACCATGCAGATCCGGAAGAAGTAAAACTGATCATGGTGGATCCCAAAGTAGTGGAACTAAGTGTCTATAATGGAATTCCGCACTTGCTGATCCCGGTCGTGACGGACCCGAAAAAAGCAGCAGGCGCTCTGAACTGGGCAGTCGCTGAGATGATGAAGCGGTATCAGCTGTTTGCCCAGCAGAATGTCCGGGATCTGAAAGGATACAATGAAAAGATTGCGCAAATGACAGAAGAAGGAGCTCCGAAAAAACTGCCGAAGATTGTGATCATTGTAGATGAGCTGGCGGATCTGATGATGGTGGCGCCGGGGGAAGTAGAAGGCGCGATCTGCCGTCTGGCGCAGCTTGCCAGAGCGGCGGGACTGCATCTGATCATTGCAACACAGCGGCCTTCGGTGAATGTCATCACAGGTCTGATCAAGGCCAATATGCCGTCCAGAATCGCATTTTCTGTCTCATCAGGAGTAGATTCCAGGACGATCATTGATATGAATGGAGCGGAGAAACTGCTTGGAAAGGGAGATATGCTGTTTTATCCGACAGGATATCCAAAACCGGTCCGTGTGCAGGGATCCTTTGTTTCAGATAAAGAAGTGCAGAAGGTTGTGGACTATCTCATCGAACACAACGGAAATGCCTCCTACAGTGAAGAAGTGGAGGAGCACGTAAATTCCGATCTGCCGTCACCGGTTCCTGGGATACAGGGAGCCGGGGTGCAGGATAATGCAAATGAGCAGGATGCATATTTTGCAGATGCAGGACGGCTGATCATTGAAAAAGAAAAAGCATCCATTGGAATGCTCCAGAGGATGTTTAAAATCGGCTTCAACCGGGCAGCCCGGATTATGGATCAGCTTGCCAGTGCAGGAGTGGTCGGAGAAGAAGTCGGAACAAAACCAAGAAAAGTACTGATGACAAAAGAAGAATTTGAACAGTACATTCAGGAAAATTTATAATGCAGTGGAGGAAGAAATGATGAAAACAGATATTCAGATCGCACAGGAAGCAGAATTAATGCACATCAAAGACGTGGCAGCGTCTATCGGAATTTCAGAAGAGGAACTGGAGTTTTATGGAAAGTACAAAGCGAAGCTCTCCGATGAACTCTGGGAGAACGTAAAAGACCGCAAGGATGGAAAACTGGTTCTTGTGACAGCCATCAATCCGACCCCGGCAGGAGAAGGAAAGACCACGATCACAGTAGGTCTGGGTGAGGCATTTGCAAAAATGAATAAAAAGGCAATCATCGCACTGCGTGAACCATCTCTTGGACCATGTTTTGGAATCAAAGGCGGAGCAGCAGGAGGCGGGTATGCACAGGTTCTCCCAATGGAAGATCTGAATCTGCATTTCACCGGAGATTTCCACGCGATCACTTCTGCGAATAATCTGCTGGCTGCCATGTTGGATAATCACATTCAGCAGGGCAATGCATTGGGAATTGATCCGAGAAATATTGTCTGGAAACGCTGCGTGGACATGAACGACAGAGTTCTTCGCAACATCGTAGTAGGACTTGGAAACAAGATGGATGGAATGGTGAGAGAAGACCATTTTGTGATCACAGTCGCATCTGAGATCATGGCAATCCTTTGTCTTGCAGATGATCTTGCAGATCTGAAACGCCGCCTGGGACGAATCATCGTGGCATATACATTTGAAGGCAATCCGGTAACAGCAGACGATCTTCAGGCAACAGGCGCCATGACTGCACTGTTAAAGGATGCGATCAAACCGAATATGATCCAGACACTGGAGCACACACCGGCACTGGTACACGGCGGACCGTTTGCCAATATCGCACACGGCTGCAACAGTGTCCGCGCGACAAAGCTGGCTTTAAAAATCAGCGATATTACAATTACAGAAGCCGGATTCGGAGCGGATCTTGGAGCTGAGAAATTTATGGATATCAAATGCCGTAAAGCGGGATTAAAACCGGACGCAGTGGTACTTGTAGCGACAGTGCGGGCACTGAAATACAATGGCGGAGTTGCAAAACAGGATCTGGGCGAAGAAAATCTGGAAGCACTGAAAAAAGGAATCGTGAATCTGGAAAAACACATTGAGAATATTCAGAAATACGGCGTTCCTGTTGTAGTAACACTGAATTCCTTTGTTACAGATACGGAAGCGGAAAATGAATTTATCCGCAGCTTCTGTGAAGAAAGAGACTGTGAATTCGCCCTTGCAAAGGTATGGGAAAAAGGCGGAGAAGGCGGAATCGAACTGGCAGAAAAAGTGTTGGATACACTGGAGAATAAGGAAAGCAATTTCCATGTACTGTATGAGGATGAACTTTCTCTGACAGAAAAGATCGAGAAGATTTCAAAAGAGATTTACGGGGCAAACGGTGTTGTCTATGAGCCGGCTGCAAAGAAACAGCTTGCGAAGATCGAAGAGATGGGATTTGGACATTTCCCTATCTGTATGGCAAAGAATCAGTATTCTCTGTCAGATGATGCGAAAAAACTGGGACGTCCGGAAAACTTTGACATCCATATCCGTGAAGTTTATGTCAGCGCAGGTGCCGGATTTGTCGTTGCTCTGACAGGTGCGGTGATGACAATGCCTGGACTTCCGAAAGTCCCTGCTGCAAATAACATCGATGTAACAGATGACGGTAAAATTACAGGACTGTTTTAAAGGAGTATTGAATGGCACAGATAATTGACGGAAAACGAATTGCAAAAGAAATCAAAGATAAATTGAAAGAAGAAGTATCCGTGCTGAAAGAAAGAGGCACCAAGATCTGTCTGGCAGTGATTCAGGTAGGGCAGGATGCGGCTTCTTCGGTATATGTAAACAACAAGAAAAAGGCGTGCGCCTATATCGGGATCGACTCCGTTTCGTATGAGTTAAAAGAGGCTACAACAGAAGCGGAACTGGTAGAATTGATCGAGAAACTGAATCATACAGAGAAGGTACATGGAATCCTGGTACAGCTTCCGCTTCCGGCACACATTGATGAAGACCGGATCATACGTACGATTTCACCGGACAAGGATGTAGACGGATTTCATCCGGTGAACGTGGGACGGCTCTGGCTCGGAGAGACCGGATTTGTATCCTGCACACCGGCGGGGATCATTCAGCTTTTGAAGTATTCCGGAATTGAGATTGCAGGAAAAGAGTGCGTGGTGATCGGGCGAAGCAACATTGTAGGAAAGCCGATGGCAGCACTGCTTCTGCGTGAGAATGGGACCGTGACGGTTGCACATTCCAGGACAGCAGATCTAAAAGAAGTGACACGCAGAGCAGATATTCTGATCGCAGCAGTCGGACAGACGAAGATGATCACAGCAGAGTACATAAAAGAAGGCGCGGTTGTGATCGATGTGGGAATGCACAGAGATGCCCAAAACCATCTCTGTGGAGATGTGGATTTTGAGGATGTGTATTCCAGAGCATCTGCCATTACGCCGGTACCTGGCGGGGTAGGTCCGATGACAATCGCCATGCTGATGAACAATTGCGTGCAGGCCGCACGCGATTAGGAGGAACTAATATGAGATGTACGCATTGTAATGCGATTATTCCGGAAGGCTGGATGCGTTGTCCCAGATGTGGAAAAGAAGTTCAGATCGTCCCTGATTACAATCCTCTGGATGATGTTCTTACACAGGAAGTAAAAGGCTCGGTCGAAGATGTTACCAGGCAGCTTCAGACAAAGGATGTCCGTGATTTTGGCAGAAGACAGGAAGTGTACCAGTCAAAAGCAACGCGGGTGCTCAGTCAGGAAGAGCTGGATGAAATACAGGCCGGGCGAGAGCGTGCGGCGAGAAACAGATCCCGTGCAGAGGCGAAACGAAAACAGCAGGAACGAAAAAAGCAGCTGGTTCGCAGAAGACGGAAAGTGCTTTTGATCCTGTTTCTGGTCCTGTTGATTTTTGGAGCGGCGTTCGGCTATTTTCTGTATCAGAATTCTTATGTGGGAAAAGTGGCAAAAGGGTACGATGCACTGCAGATGAAAGAATATCAGACAGCAGAAAAATACTTCAAACATGCGATTGGAAAGAATGCCCAGAGGGCAGAGGCATATTCCGGTCTGGCAGAGACTTATATGGAACAGGATGAAGGGGATGAGGCAGAATCCGTATTTCTTTCTGCTATTGCTTCTTATCCATCCAACGAAGAACTGTATCGGGCAGCAATCAGCTTTTATGAGGAGACAAAGCAGCTTGATAAGATTTCCGAGATTCTCGAGGACTGCGATGACGAATCCGTGCTTTCCAGTCTGAAAGCATATGTTTCTACAGAGCCGGTCTTCAGTCTGGATGATGGAAAATATAGTGAAGTACAGGAAGTGACACTGTCCGCATCAGGGGAGACCATTTACTACACGACAGATGGAACGAATCCGACTTCGTCCAGCACAAAGTATACCGAGCCGATTCTTTTAAATGAGGAAGGAAAGACGCAGATTAAGGCGATTGCCTATAACAAAAAGAAAATCCCAAGTCTGGTGGTCTCAAAAACTTATGAGATTGAATTTCCGGTAGCGGATGCACCGGTTGTAACACCGTCCACGGGGCAGTACAGTACAGCGACGCAGATCAGTATTACCGTGCCGGAAGGCTACACAGCTTATTACACGACAGATGGTTCCACGCCGACAACTGAATCTTCCTTGTATACCGGACCGATCGAGATGCCAGAAGGGCAGACGCTGTTCAGTACAGTTCTGGTGGGTAAGACCGGAAAAATGACACAGATAACAAAACGAAATTATATTTATCAGCCGCAGTAAAAGCGGCTGATTTTTTTAGATAAACACTTTGTAAAAATGCAAGGGGATTTTCTAACAAAAATGAGCCTGGTTTTTTGTGCATTATTTAACGAAAAAAAACGGCAGTTTTGTTGTGTGAAAAGTTTCACAGTGGTATAATGGTTTTAGTTGAAATCAACAGACTTTAATCAAAGGAGATGCAGGATAATGAGCAGATTTTGTTTACCAAGAGACATTTATCACGGAAAAGGATGTTTGGAAGAATTAAAGAACCTGAAAGGAAAAAAAGCAATTCTTGTAGTGGGCGGCGGTTCCATGAAACGTCAGGGATTTCTTGACAGAGCTGTAACATATTTGAAAGAAGCAGGAATGGAAGTCCAGTTATTTGAAGGCGTTGAGCCGGATCCGTCTGTAGAGACAGTTATGAAAGGTGCCGAGGCAATGCGTGCATTTGAGCCGGACTGGATCGTGGCAATGGGCGGCGGTTCTCCGATTGATGCTGCAAAAGCAATGTGGGCATTTTATGAGTATCCGGATGTAACATTCGAGGATCTGTGCATTCCGTTTAATTTCCCGGAACTGAGACAGAAAGCAAAATTCGCAGCGATTCCATCTACATCAGGAACAGCTACAGAAGTAACAGCATTCTCTGTTATCACAAACTATCAGACAGGTGTAAAATATCCGCTGGCTGACTTTAATATCACACCGGATGTTGCGATCGTTGATCCGGATCTTGTGGCAGGTCTTCCTGTAAAACAGGTTGCATACACAGGTATGGATGCACTGACACATGCGATCGAAGCATATGTTTCTACACTCAACGGACCATTTACAGATCCACTTGCACTGCAGGCAATTGAGATGGTACTGGATAATCTTCCGGCATCTTACAACTGCGATATGGATGCAAGAGAGCAGATGCATTATGCACAGTGTCTGGCAGGTATGGCATTCTCCAATGCATTGCTTGGAATCGTACACTCTATGGCACATAAGACAGGTGCAGCATTCTCAACAGGACACATTCCTCACGGATGTGCGAATGCGATCTATCTTCCATATGTTATCAAATACAACGCAAAAGATCCGGTTGCAGCAAAACGTTATGCTGAGATCGCACGCAGAATGGGACTTCCGGGAGCATCTGAGAAAGCACTCATCAACAGTCTGGTTGAAAAGATCGATGACTTTAATGTCAAACTGAACATTCCAAAGACTCTCAAAGACTTCGGAATCGAGGAAAATGAATTCAAAGAAAAAGTTGCCAAGATTGCAGAACTGGCAGTAGGTGATGCATGTACAGGATCTAATCCTCGTGCAATCGATCCTGCAACAATGGAAAAATTATTCACATGTACATATTACGGAACAGAAGTTGATTTCTAATCAGGCTGTCCGCTTGTGGATGAACGGGAAAGGGACAGGCACAGTACAAAAGCGGTGCCTGTCCTTTTTGCAGACAGAAGAGAAAAATCACGGAAAGAACTATTGCCATTATGCCATTTTTGGCGTATTATTAAAAAAGGTGATTTATTACAAGGAGGAAGAACATGTATAAGATTTTAAAAGCAGAAAAATTGTCTGAGAATATTTTTCTGATGGATGTGCATGCACCAAGGGTTGCGAGTCATTGTGAGCCGGGGCAGTTTGTTATCGTAAAGATGGACGAGAAGGGGGAGCGTATCCCGCTTACTATTTGTGATTATGACAGAGAAGCCGGAACGATCACGATCGTGGTTCAGGAAGTCGGAGCTTCTACTGTGAAGATGTCTGAACTCAAAGCCGGAGATTCTTTCCGTGACTTTGTAGGTCCGCTTGGATGTGCCTCTGAGTTTGTTGAGGAAGATATCGAAGAATTGAAAAAACAGAAGATTTTATTTGTTGCGGGAGGACTTGGTACAGCTCCTGTATATCCTCAGGTGAAATGGCTTCATGAGAGAGGAATAGACGCCGATGTGATCATCGGAGCAAAAACGAAGGATCTTGTGATCATGGAGAAAGAGATGGAAGAAGTTGCCGGAAATCTCTATGTGACAACGGATGACGGCTCTTATGGACGCTCCGGTATGGTGACGCAGGTGATCAAAGATCTGGTAGAAAAAGAAGGAAAACATTATGACAAGTGTGTTGCGATCGGACCGATGATTATGATGAAATTTGTCTGTCTGCTGACAAAGGAACTGAATCTTCCAACGATCGTCAGCATGAACCCGGTTATGGTAGATGGTACCGGAATGTGCGGAGCATGCCGTCTTCAGGTTGGAGATGAGATTAAGTTTGCATGTGTAGACGGGCCGGAATTTGATGGCCATCTTGTAGATTTTGATCAGGCGATGAAGAGAAGCCAGATGTACAGATCAGTAGAGGGAAGAGCAATGCTGAAATTACAGGAAGGCGATACTCATCACGGCGGATGCGGACATTGTGGAGGTGACGAGTAATGGCAAAAGGAATGGTGAGAGTACCTGTCAGAGAACAGGATCCAAAAGTACGTGCAACAAATTTTGAAGAAGTTTGTCTTGGATATAATCAGGAAGAGGCAATGGAAGAGGCAACAAGATGCCTGAATTGTAAAAATGCAAAATGTATCGAAGGATGTCCGGTATCGATCAATATTCCGGCATTTGTTCAGGAAGTAAAGGAAGGAAATATCGAGGAAGCATACAAGATCATCGGACAGTCTTCCGCACTTCCGGCAATCTGTGGACGTGTCTGCCCGCAGGAGTCTCAGTGTGAAGGAAAGTGTATCCGTGGTATCAAAGGAGATCCGGTATCCATCGGAAAACTGGAGCGTTTTGTGGCAGATTATGCACTGGAGCATGACATCAAACCAGAAGGTGCAAAAGAACAGAACGGTCATAAGGTAGCTGTGATCGGTTCCGGACCGTCCGGACTCACCTGCGCAGGCGATCTGGCAAAGATGGGATATGATGTGACGGTATTTGAAGCACTTCATGAACTGGGAGGAGTACTTGTTTATGGTATTCCGGAATTCCGTCTTCCAAAACAGAAAGTCGTTGCAAAAGAGATTGAAAAAGTAAAAGAATTAGGCGTTAAATTTGAGACAAACGTTGTGATCGGAAAGTCAACAACGATCGATCAGTTGATTGAAGAAGAAGGATTTGAAGCAGTATTCATTGGTTCCGGAGCTGGACTTCCGATGTTTATGGGAATCCCGGGAGAAAACGCAAACGAAGTATTCTCTGCAAATGAATATCTGACAAGAAGCAACCTGATGAAAGCGTTTGATTCTTCTTATGATACACCGATTGCTGCAGGTAAAAAAGTTGCAGTTGTCGGCGGTGGAAACGTTGCGATGGATGCTGCAAGAACTGCACTCAGACTGGGAGCAGAAGTACATGTTGTATACAGAAGAAGCGAAGCAGAGCTCCCTGCACGAGTAGAAGAAGTACATCATGCGAAAGAAGAAGGTGTGATCTTTGACCTTCTGACAAATCCAAAGCAGATCAATGTAGATGAGAATGGAAATGTCAAGAGCATGACAGTCATCAAAATGGAACTTGGAGAACCGGATGCATCCGGAAGAAGACGTCCGGTTGAGATTCCTGGATCTGAGTATGACATTGATGTAGATACTGTGATCATGTCCCTTGGAACTTCTCCAAACCCATTGATTTCTTCTACCACAAAAGGCCTGGAAGTAAATCGCAGAAAATGTATCGTTGCAGAGGAAGAAAGTGGACAGACCTCCAAAGAAGGCGTATATGCCGGCGGAGATGCTGTAACTGGCGCTGCAACAGTTATTCTCGCAATGGGTGCAGGAAAAGCAGGAGCAAAAGGAATTGACGAGTATCTGAAAAACAAAGAAAAATAGAAACAGAGCAAACTAGCAGGCAAGACCTGTAAAAGAGAACTCCGCATGGATTCTTCTTCCGAATATTCGGGACCTGATGATATGCGGAGTGTTTTGTATGTATAAGGAGAGAAAAAGAATGACAAAAAAAGAACTTGCCCTGGAATACCATAAAAAAGGGTATAACTGCACACAGGCTGTAGCGTGTGCGTTTTGCGGGGAATTTGGCGTAAGTGAAGAAGAGATGTATAAAATTGCAGAAGGCTTTGGTCTTGGCATGGGTATGATGGATACCTGCGGAGCCCTGACAGGTCTGTTTATGCTGATTGGGATGAAAAACAGCGGCGGAGTTGAGCAGGCCGGAAAAACAAAAGCAGACACCTATAAGAAGACAAGAGAGTATGCTGCGAAATTTAAGGAGATCAACGGATCTGTTTATTGTAAAGAATTAAAAGGAGTAGAAACAGGAAAAATCCTTGCACCATGTGATAAATGTATCCTGGATGCTGTGGAGCTCGCAGAGCAGTTCCTGAAAGAGAACTAAGATGGAAAAGATAAAAGCAAGACAGCTTCTGTCAATCACATTAACCTTATTTGCAGTATTTTTTGGTGCAGGAAATATGATCTTCCCGCCGGCCATGGGACAACAGGCAGGTGAAAACTATATACAGGCGCTGGCCGGATTTATTCTGACAGATGCAGGAATCGCACTTCTGGGTATGATTGCAGTTGTTTTAGTAGGAACGGAGGTCAGTGATCTGGGAGAACTGGTCAGCAGAAGATTTGCAGTCTTTTTGTCTGTTTGTATTTATCTGTTGATAGGTCCTTTGTTTGCACTTCCACGAACAGGAAGTGTTTCATTTGAGTTGGCGGTTCGTCCGTATTTATCAGAATCAAATGTATGGTGGGTATCTTTGCTCGTGACGGCTGTTTTCTTCTGGCTCACATATTATCTGAGCGGTAATCCGAAGAAGGTAGTCAATGTGATCGGAAAATATCTGACACCGATACTTTTGATTTGTATCGTATTGATCTTTCTGGCCTGCGTTTTTATGGAAAAATCGCCGAACAGTTCAGTTCAGTATGGAAGCGTCGGAGTTCCGCAGGGAGTATACAAAGAGATTCCGTTCTTCCAGGGAATGATAGAAGGGTATTATGCACTGGATGGTCCGGCAGGTCTGGTATTTGCGATTATTATCATCAATGCAGTGCGGGGACATCAGGTAAAAACAAAGAGAAACATCATTAAATACACACTGATCTGCGGGGCTGGTGCAGCGCTGATCCTTTCGGTTGTGTATTATATGCTCACTTATGTCGGAGCAGTGACGCGTACTCCGTTCTCCAACGGAGGAAGTCTGCTTCATGCAGTGACAAGTGACCTGTTAGGACCTGCAGGAGGAATCATACTGGGAGTTGCAGTACTGTTTGCATGTATGACGACCTCCATCGGTCTTACAACCTCCTTTGCAGATTATTTCCATGAACTGTTTCCGAATGTGTCTTATAAAAAGATTACAGCAATTGTTTGTGTGTTCAGTTTTGTGATCAGCAACATCGGATTGGATATGCTTGTAAAGGTTTCTCTTCCAGTTTTGATGATGTTCTATCCTGTAACGGTAGTACTTGTAATTTTGTCTTTCTTTAAAAAATGGATTGGTTCAAAACGGATGGCATATGTACTGGGGATGTTGTTTGCATTCTGTGTGGCATTTGTAGATGGAATGCAGAGTGCAGGAATCTCTCTTGGAGTTGTGACAGAAATATGTAACAAGCTTCCATTTTATGATTTGCGGCTGGGATGGATCATACCGGCAGCAGTTGGAGCCCTTTTGGGGCTGCTGCCGGTATGGAAATATAACAGGAAATAGAAGAAACTGTCTTATATACAAAGTATATAGGGCAGTTTTTTTAAATTTGAAACCTGTTTGAAAGAAACTGCGTTATATTTATATAGAACGTTTTACAAACTGAGAATCTGAAAGGAGAGCGGGTGTAAAAATGCTTGATAAAAACTCAATAGAAGACAAAAAAGTAATCCGAAGGGGCTCCTTATTTTCATGTGGAGGTTTCTAGGGTGGCATGGTATAGTAAAAGGGACAAAAAATGACAGGAGTACAACATGATAAAAGAAATCAGAGAAGAGTTAGATCAACTTGGGGAAGAGAGCTATAAGCAGTTTAATCAGAAGCTGATCCCAGGGACCGATCATGTGATCGGTGTTCGTATGCCGGCTCTTCGAAAGCTGGCAAAAGGAATTGCAAAAACAGATTCGAAACAGTATCTGGAAGAAGCACAGACAGAAATAGATGAACGGTCTGCGCATGAAGAAATTATGTTATACGGACTTGTTCTGGGGTATGCAAAGATGAGTACCGAACAGAGAATGCAGGCGCTTGATATGTTTGTTCCGAAGATTCATAACTGGGCAGTCTGCGACAGCTGTTGTATGGGATATAAGTTCATGGAAAAAGAGCAGGAAGTGTGGTTTTCTTATCTCCGGAAGTATCAGAACAGCAGCAGGGAGTTTGAAGTCCGTTTTTTTATCGTATCCCTGCTGGCGCATTACATTAACGAAGCCTATATTGAGCAGGTGCTTGAGATTCTGAATCATACCAGTCATGAGGGGTATTATGTGAAAATGGCAGTGGCATGGGCTGTATCAGTCTGTTATGTCAAATTTCCGATTCAGACAAAGAGACTGCTGCTGGCAAATGAGATGGATGATTTTACACATAATAAAGCGATCCAGAAAATCCGGGAATCCTATCGAGTGAGCAGAGAAGAAAAAGTGGAATTGAATCGGTTAAAACGATAGAAGCGACAGGAGGAATGTGTGATGCGTCAGATGCGTTTAGAAAAAAGAGAGATTAAGGATCCGGCAGAGCTGGAAAAAGTGTTGGATGCATGTAAAGTGGTGCGTATAGGAACAATGGATGCGGAGGGGATGTTTATTGTTCCTGTAAATTTCGGATATGAATTTTGTCAGAAAGAGCGCAGCTTAAAATTGTATATCCACAGTGCAAAGGAAGGACGGAAAGCGGAAGCATTTGCAGAAAACCCGAACGTAGCAATTGAAATGGACTGTGGCCATGAGGTGATCCGTGGAGATTATACATGCAGTTATTCTTTTGCACTTTCCAGTATCATGGGAAACGGACGAATTCGTATGGTGGAGAACGAGGAGGAAAAGAGACACGGACTTACGCTTTTAATGCAGCACGTAGAAGCGGGCGCCGAAATTGAATTTCTTCCGCATATGCTGCAGCGGGTTGCAGTGTATTGCATTGAGGTTTCGGAATTTACAGGAAAACACAGAGAGAAAAAAGGACAGACAGCATGAAAATTACATTGATTACAGTAGGAAAAATCAAAGAGAAATATTTAAAGGATGCCATCGCAGAATATTCCAAGCGTCTGAGCAAATATTGTAAGCTGGATATAATTGAAGTATCGGATGAGAAGACCCCGGATCAGGCAAGTGAGACTGTGGAAGAGGGAATTCGCAGCAAAGAGGGAGAAAAAATCTTAAGGTATATCAAGGATGATATGTATGTGATCACACTGGAAATCGCAGGGAAGATGCTGACATCAGAAGAACTGGCAGAAAGAATAGAAAAACTGGGAATTCAGGGAAAGAGCAGCATTGCATTTGTGATCGGTGGCTCCATTGGCCTCGGGAAAGAGGTGTTGAAACGCTCAGATTACGCACTTAGTTTTTCAAAGATGACATTTCCGCATCAGCTGATGCGAGTGATACTGTTGGAGCAGGTGTATCGAAGTTATCGGATTATGAATGGTGAGCCATATCATAAATAAGAGGAGATATGAAAAGAGAGGGAAACAAGATGAAAGAAAATCAAGTGAAGAAATTAGTGATGGCGGCAATGTGTGTGGCCTTGGGGATCGTTCTTCCGATGGCATTCCATACGATTCAGAATGCGGGAAGTATTTTTTTGCCTATGCACATTCCGGTATTGATCTGCGGTCTGCTCTGTGGATGGCAGTATGGGCTGATATGTGGGATTTTAGCGCCTGTATTATCCAGTCTGTTTACAGGAATGCCTCCGGCTGCAATCCTTCCGGCAATGCTTTGTGAACTGGCAGTCTATGGATTGATTACGGGGATCTGTGTGTACGGCATTCATACAGAAAAGCAAATTGTAAAAATATATGGTTCGCTGATCACAGCGATGCTGGCAGGGAGAATTGTCAGCGGTATTTTAAAAGCACTTATTTTCAATGTGGGAGAATATAGCTTCAAGATCTTTATTACATCCAGTTTTCTGACAGGAATACCAGGAATTCTGATTCAGTTGATTTTTATTCCGGTCATTGTGCTGGCATTACAGAAAGCAGGGATTGCAGAGCCGAAAAGGAGATAGTTACCATGGATATCAGAACATATTTTAATCAAAGAGCCGCACATTGGGATGACGGGGAGCAATCGGTCGATCAGATCAGACGTATGATCGCATTTTTAAGTGATATTCAGGAGGGAATGAGTGTTTTGGATGTTGCCTGTGGTACAGGGGCGATGTTTGAGGCGCTGCGGGAACGAAAACCTTCTCATATCACAGCAGTCGATCTGTCAGAAAAGATGATCGAGATCGCTGCCCGCAAAGTAGAGGGGGACTCCTTGTTTGAATTGCAGTGCCGGGATCTGTTCGAGATGACGCAGGAGACATTTGACAGGATTATCATCTATAATGCATACCCTCATTTTATGGAGAAAGACAAGGTAGTACAGAAGGTGGCAGAGCTGTTAAATCCAGGCGGGAGATTTATCGTGGCACATGGAGCATGCAGGGAGAAAATAAATGGTTGTCACACGAATGTGCCAAAAGAGATTACGTCCGGTCTGTTGTCTGCAAAAGAAGAGAGCCGTCTATGGGAGACTTGTTTTAGCATCGATATTTTGATCGATACAGAGCAGTTTTATATGTTTTCAGGAGTGAAATAGAATTTGTCTGAAAGATCTCTTGACCTTTGCCCAAGGTGAAGACTTAGAATGAGTGTAGTATAAAAAAGGAGAGATCACAGTATGAAAACAGAATATACAATCAGTCAAATTGCAGAAAAACTGCATATTACAACAAACAAGATCAGATTTTATGAAAAGAAAGGACTTCTGACTCCGATGGGAGAGTCGCAGAATAGGTATCGGAAATTTGGCGAAGAGGATATTTTCCGTTTGGAGACGATTCTGCTTTATCGCTCGTTGGGATTGAGTATTGAAGCCATTCAGAATATATTACAATGCAATAAGAAAGAAAATTATCTGACACATATGCAAAACCAATGGATGGCAGTCAATAATGAGATCCACAGATTGAGTGAAATTAGAAAATCGCTGGAAATGGTTTTGGACAAAGTATATGAAGAAACAGAAGGACAGGATTTAGAAAAAGATTTTTGAAGATTATTGAACAGAGTAATCTGCTTTGCCAGGTGAAAAATGAGTGGAAAGACCAGTGGGATTTTGATGGCTGGGCAAGGGCATATGATGAGGATGTGAAAAGGGACACAGGTGCATTAAAAATCTATGAGAATTATGAGACAGTATTACAAATGGTTTTTGAGGAAGTGGAAAATTTTCAGAGAAAAGATGGAAAGATACTTGAAATTGGTGTCGGAACAGGAAACTTGGCGGGTAAATTTTTACAAAATAAATATCATATCATTGGAATTGATCAATCCAGGCAGATGCTGGCAGTTGCAAAAGAAAACTTGTATGCGGAAGCAGTCTGCGTGGAAAATGGACGTATTCAGGCAGTAGGTACTCTGGATGATGTGATGCAGTATAAAACAGATGGAGACGAGATGGTGGATTTGCAGGGAAAAACGATGCTTCCGGGATTTTTGGATGCACATTCTCATTTTGTAGGAGCTGCCAATGCAATGACACAATGCGACTTGTCAGAGTGTGGAAATTTTTCGGAGATTGTAGATGCCATGAAAATGTTTGCCGAAAAAAGAAATTTATCCAAAGATGCATGGATCGTAGGCTGTAATTATGACCAGAATTTTCTGGAGGAAAAACGACATCCGGACAGATATGTATTGGATGAGATCAGCCATACAAATCCGGTATTGCTGATCCATGCTTCCTCTCATATGGGAGTGGTAAACAGCAAAGGATTAGAAATTCAGCAGATTGATGAAAAGACAGAAGATTGTCCGGGAGGAAAATATGGGAGAATCGCAGGGACAAGAATCCCGGACGGGTATATGGAAGAAAAAGCGTTTCTTGCGTTTCAGTCAAAACTGCCGATGACATCTATGGAGGAGCTGATGCAGCTTATCGGGGAAGCGCAGAAAATGTATGCGAGTTATGGCGTGACTACGGTTCAGGATGGAATGGTAGGAAAACCGTTGTTTGAGCTGTTAAAATATGCCTCTGCCAATGGACTGTTGAAGCTGGATGTAGTAGGGTATGCGGATATTATGACGGCGGCAGATCTTTTTGAGGAAGAAAGGGCATACGCAAACCGGTATACCGGTCATTTAAAAATGGGAGGATATAAAATTTTTCTGGATGGCTCACCGCAGGGAAGGACTGCGTGGATGACAAAGCCCTATGAAGGGGAAGAGAATTATTGCGGCTATCCGATCCATACAGATGAGGAATTGAATCACTATATTGAGCTTGCCTTAGAGAAAAAACAGCAGCTTTTGGCACACTGTAATGGAGATGCGGCAGCAGAGCAGTATATCGGACAGTTTGAAAAAGCACTGTCAAAGAGAACGGATAAAGATCTGCATCGGGCAGTCATGGTACATGCACAGCTTGTGAGAAAAGACCAGCTGCAGAGAATGGCGGCAATCGGGATGATCCCAAGCTTTTTTGTGGCTCATACGTATTACTGGGGAGATATCCATCTTCAAAATTTCGGAGAAAAAAGAGGCAGCCAGATTTCACCGGTGAAAGATGCCATAGATTACGGAATGAAATATACGTTCCATCAGGATACACCTGTGATCCCGCCGGACATGATGCGTACGATAAGCAGCGCAGTCAATCGTATTTCAAGAGGTGGAAGGGTCATCGGTGAAAATCAGAAGATTTCAGTATTGGATGCATTGAAGGCAGTTACGATTTATGCGGCGTATCAGTACTTTGAAGAACATGAAAAAGGAAGCATTGAATGTGGAAAATATGCGGATTTTGTAGTGTTGGAGAAAAATCCTCTGAAAACTCCAAAGGAAGAATTGGCAGAGATCAAAGTCTGGATGACAATCAAAGAAAATGAAGTAATTTACAGAAGTGGAGAAGCGAATCATGAATAATCGTACCAAAGGAATCAGTTTGGCAATCATCACTGCAGTAATGTGGGGAATCATGGGGATGTTTGTAAGAGGACTGACCGGGTATGCGTTTACAACTTTTGAAATCTCATTTTTCCTCTGCGCACTGGCAGGTGGCGCCTATTTCCTGTTTTTGCTGTTTACAAAACCCTCGGCTCTAAAGATTAATTTGAAGGGGCTGGTGATTTGTCTTCTTTACGGAGCGGTGGCATACAGTATCAGCTTTGTGAGCTATAGTGTGGCAGTTTCCAGAATTCCGGTGGGTGTGGCAACTGTGCTGATGTTTATGAGTCCGATCTGGGTGGCAATCCTGGGACGGTTTATGTTTGGAGAAAAACTGCCAAAAAGCAAGATGGTGACGATTTTGATTTGTCTGATCGGCGCAGTATTTGTAGCAAATCTCATCGGAGGTGGAGATATCAAGCTGGATGGAATCGGAATTTTAGCTGGAGTGATCAATGGTGTCGGAGTAGCACTTCAGATTCTGCTCCCGAAATATTTTGC
Source organism: Mediterraneibacter gnavus ATCC 29149 (assembly GCF_008121495.1). NCBI lineage: Bacteria > Bacillati > Bacillota > Clostridia > Lachnospirales > Lachnospiraceae > Mediterraneibacter > Mediterraneibacter gnavus. The sequence goes on from NZ_CP043051.1 coordinate 2,823,271, forward strand.
AAAAGACTATGAGAGGGATACACTGTTGGTGTATGGATTTCTCGGGGCAGCTGTTGTATTGATGTTTGGTATGGATTTTGGTGCAGTATCTTCCCATATGAGCAGTACACCAACAGGAGTGTTGCTCTGGAATTTATTTGGAATCGGAATTCTGTGTACCATGGTGGCGAATGTATCCTGCGTCAAATCTACACAATATGTGGAAGCAACTACAACCAGTATCCTTTCTGCACTGGAAGTTGTTGTAGGAACTCTGGTCGGGTTTGTGGTATTTCATGAGCATATGACTATGCTTCAGATTTTAGGTGCAGTGATCATTGTTGTGGGAGCCATCGGATCGGAGATTTATCAGCCGAAAAGAGTTGAAAAAGATTATGGGAGGGTGAAATAAAATGGAACTACAGAAAGTATCACGCAGATACAGAATCAGACTCCTTCAGGAAACGGACATGGATGATATTTTACGATTAAGTGAAAGTAATCCGATGTTTTATGAATATTGTCCTCCGTTTGTAACACGAGAGAGTATTTTAAATGATATGAAAGCTTTACCACAGGGAAAGACAGACGCAGAAAAATATTATATTGGTTTTTTTGAAGGGCAGAAGTTGATTGCGATTATGGATATGGTGTTTGCATTTCCAGATGATGAAACAGTTTATATTGGATTGTTTATGGTAGATCATGATGTACAAGGATATGGGATTGGTTCTATTATCATAGAAGAATATGCAGAGTATATACGTACGCTGGGAAAGAAAACGATCCAACTGGCATTTGCCAAAGGAAATCTCCAGAGTGAGGCATTCTGGCAGAAGAATGGATTTGTGAGAACAGGGAAAGAAGTGCAAAATGACGGGTATATTGCAGTCTGTATGAAGCGGGAACTGTAGAATGGAGACTTACGATGGTATATTTAGAGCAATTTAGATTTCCTGACGCGGAAGTGGAATTTGATTTTTTTCTCAGGCAGAAACGTACCTGTTATGATACGTATTATCCATTTCAAATTCTGTCAAAGCATCGTTTTGAGCAGATTGATTTTGAGCCTGTTACGATTTTATATGGCGGAAATGGAACGGGAAAGTCCACCGTGTTAAATATTATCGCGCAAAAACTGCATTTGTTGAGGGAAGCACCATTTAACCAGTCCAGCTTTTATGAAGACTATCTGGAACTTTGCTCTTTTGAGAGTGCAGCGCATTTGCCGAAAGACAGCAGGATTATTACAAGTGATGATGTATTTGATTACATGTTAAATATCCGGAATCTGAATGAAGGGATTGACCGGAAGAGGGAGATGTTGTTTGAAGAGTATCTGGATACGAAGTTTGCAAAGTTCCGGATGAAAAGTCTGGATGATTATGAGCAGTTGAAACGAGTGAATAACGCGAGAAGAAAAACACAGTCACAGTTTATCCGTTCGGAACTCATGGATAATGTACGAGAGTATTCCAATGGAGAAAGTGCATTTCTATATTTCACAGAAAAGGTGACAGAAAATGCATTGTTTTTATTGGACGAGCCGGAAAACAGTCTTTCTCCGGCAAAACAGCAAGAGCTGGTAAAATTTATCGAAGATTCCGCAAGGTTTTTTGGATGCCAGTTTGTGATCGCAACACATTCTCCTTTCGTGCTGGCAATCAGAGGAGCAAAGATTTATGATCTGGATGAGGAGCCTGTGGATGTGAAACGATGGACAGAACTGGAAAATGTACGGGCATATTATGATTTTTTTAAAAAGCATGCATCAGAATTTTAGAAAAGGGCAGCAAGTGTACTTCTGATCAGAAAACCAGAAGATGCACCTGCTGTTTTTTAAATAGGGTATTTCTTGCAGAGGGATTCCAGAATTTCAATATGAAGTTCTTCATCCAGAATAATGCGTTTCAGGCATTTTTGGATGTCTTCATCCTGAATTCGCTGACATTGTTCCCGATATTTGCGGACTGCCTGCTTTTCACCATTTAACGCACTGAGCAGAATTTTTGGAAGATCCGTAAAATAATTGATATATCCGGCTGTCCAGTAGAACATGCGATTTTGCCGATGTGTCCACAGGCGTGGGGATTCACCCAGCTGATCGGCAAGTTGACCGAATATTTTGAGATGGTGCATTTCTACAATACTGATGTTCTTAAAGATTTCTGCTATGCGGGCAGTATCGGAAGTCAGAAAAATACTGTTGTAAATATAAAGACCAATCGTGGACATTTCGGACTCCTGTCCACCCATGTTATCCAGCATCATTCTTCCATATAAAGGATTTTGTTCTTTGATGCAGACGGGTGGATAGGGAGATTGATGGGCATATAAAAAATCGGGAGAAGTGTCTGTGGGTGTGGAATCGGGGGTGCAGCTACAGCTGCAGGTTAAATCGTTATTCATAGAGAACTCCTTGTGATAAGTTTACAGTGTTATCATATGAAAACATAGAGTAAAATATGTGATTGTTTTTTAGGGGAATTTCAATGGTTCAGATTGTACTTTTTTAAATATTCGTCTTTGATATGATAAACATAGCTTTCTTGATAAATCATAATTTCACCACCATTTAGATAAAAATAGCCCTACCTTGCGATAGGGCTGGATTTTCGAGCCGGACATTTATTAGACGCTTCCGGTAAGCGAACAATATTTTCGATGATAGATTTCTCTATCCCTGTTATTATTATACGCAGAGATAGAAAATATGTCCAGAAATTGCCTGAAGATTGAAAGCCGGAAGCGTATGTGGTATTTTTTATCAGCGCTGATGTTCCAGATTTTTATTTGCAGTAGAAAGCATCAGCTTGATCCGATTGAGCTGGTTGACTTCGCTGGCTCCCGGATCAAAGTCGATTGCTACGACATTGGAAGTCGGATATCTTCTTCTGAGCTCTTTGATGACACCTTTTCCTACCACGTGGTTCGGCAGGCAGGCAAATGGCTGTGTGCAGACAATATTTGCAGCGCCTCCGTGGATCAGCTCCAGCATCTCTCCGGTTAAAAACCATCCTTCACCGGTCTGGTTTCCGATGGAAACAATCTCAGATGCCATTTCTGCCAGTTTTTCGATCTTGGCAGGTCCTTCAAAATGCGTGCTTTCTTCAAATGCTTTGCTTGCAGGTGCACGGAACCATTCAAGAGCACGAATACCAAGATTTCCGAGTACAGCCTTGGATTTTTTCATGCCAAGGTGGGATACCTTGAAATTCTGGTTGTAGAAGCAGTAGAGTAAAAAGTCCAGAAGATCCGGAACGACTGCTTCGGCGCCTTCTTTTTCTAAAAGCTCGACCAGGTGGTTGTTGGCTGCCGGCAGGAACTTTACAAGGATTTCTCCAACGATTCCGACTCTTGGTTTTTTCACATCCAGTGTTTCAATCTGGTCGAATTCCTGAATCATCTGACGGCACAGTTTTTTAAATGTATGGCGATGAGGATATCCGTTGGATACAAAATCTTTACATCTCTTTTTCCATTTTTCATGAAGTGCATCGGTTGTTCCCGGCACTTTTTCATATGGGCGCATCCGGTAAACACATTTCATAAAGATATCGCCAAATACGACGCCATACAAACCACGCAGCGCCAGGAGCGGCGTGATCTTAAATCCAGGATTGCTTTCCAGTCCGCTTAGATTCAGTGAAATCACAGGGATATGAGAATATCCTGCTTTTTTCAGTGCACGCCGGATAAACCCGATATAGTTGGAAGCACGGCATCCTCCTCCGGTCTGTGTGATAATGACAGCCAGATGATCGGTGTCATATTTTCCGGATAAAATCGCATCCATAATCTGACCGACTACGATCAGGGAAGGATAGCAGGCATCATTGTTTACATATTTTAATCCCATGTTGACAGCCTGTTTGTTGTCATTTGGCAGAATTTCAACCTTATATCCGGATGCACGAAATGCCGGTTCCAGAATCTCAAAATGCATCGGTGACATCTGTGGGCAGAGGATCGTGTATTCCTTGCGCATCTCTTTTGTAAATGGAATCTTCTCAATAGAAGATGGCTGGATGATGCGCTCGGTCTTTTGCTGTTCTCTCACCCGGATGGCAGCAAGCAGGGAGCGGACACGGATACGGGCAGCTCCCAGATTGTTGACCTCATCGATTTTCAGCGAGGTATAGATCTTACCGGAACGGGTCAGGATATCTGCCACCTGATCCGTTGTGACGGCATCCAGTCCGCATCCGAAAGAATTCAGCTGGATCAGATCCAGGTTTTCTTTTGTCTTGACATAGTTTGCAGCGGCATACAGTCTGGAGTGATACATCCACTGATCCATGACATTGAGAGGTCGTTCTACTTCGTGCAGATGAGAGATAGAATCTTCTGTCAGGACGGCAATATTATAGGAGTTGATCAGCTCCGGCAGTCCGTGATTGACCTCAGGGTCCGTGTGATAAGGACGTCCGGCAAGAACAATTCCGCGATTGCCGGTTTCATCCAGAAACTTGATCGTCTCTTCACCTTTACGACGCATATCTTCTCTGCATGCAGCAAGTTCCAGCCATGCTTTGTGAACAGCAGTGCGGATCTCATCTGCGGAAACAGAAAATTTTTCACCAAGCTCTTCAATCAGTCTGGAAGAAAGCGTCTCTTCACTCTGGAAAGACATAAACGGATGCATAAAATCAATTTCTCCGGTTACGATCGGATCCATGTTATTTTTGATATTTTCCGGATAGGAAGTTACGATCGGACAGTTGTAGTGGTTGTTGGCTTTTTCAAATTCATTTCGTTCGTAAGGGATACAAGGATAAAAAATATGTTTGATCCCTTCGTTGATAAGCCACTGTACATGTCCGTGTGCCAGCTTTGCCGGATAACATTCGGATTCACTCGGAATGGATTCGATTCCCAGCTCGTAAATCTTTCGGGTAGAAGACGGAGAGAGTACGACACGGAATCCAAGCGTTGTAAAGAATGTATGCCAGAACGGATAATTCTCATACATGTTCAAAACTCTTGGAAGGCCGATCGTTCCTCTGGAAGCCTCTTCTTCTGAAAGCGAGGTGTATCCGAAATACCGCTGCATCTTATATTCAAACAGGTTTGGCAGGTGATTTTTTGATTTTTCCTTGCCAAGTCCTCGTTCACAGCGGTTTCCGGTGATAAACTTTCTTCCGCCGCTGAAATGATTGATTGTCAGACGGCAGTTGTTCGTACAACCGCGGCATTTTGTCATGGTAGTCTTGTATTCCAGTGCTTCAATCTCTTCAATTGGGAGCATGGTAGTGCCTTCACAATCCTGATAACGTTCCCTTGCAATCAGGGCAGCTCCAAAAGCCCCCATGATACCGGCGATATCAGGACGGATTGCCTCACAGTCTGCGATTTTTTCAAAACTGCGCAGAACGGCATTATTATAGAAGGTTCCTCCCTGTACGACGATATGTTTTCCAAGTTCAGAGGCGTCGGACACCTTGATGACCTTAAACAGTGCGTTTTTGATCACGGAATAGGCAAGTCCTGCGGAGATATCTGCAACAGAAGCGCCTTCTTTCTGTGCCTGTTTTACTTTGGAGTTCATAAATACAGTACAGCGTGTTCCCAGATCGATCGGATTTTTGGCATAGAGGGCTTCCTGTGCAAAATCTTCGACTGTATAATTCAGTGATTTTGCAAAGGTCTCAATAAAAGAACCACATCCGGAAGAGCATGCTTCGTTTAACTGAACACTGTCTACCGTCTGATTCTTGATTTTGATACATTTCATATCCTGTCCGCCGATGTCGAGAATACAGTCTACATCCGGTTCGAAAAATGCGGCCGCATAATAATGGGAAACCGTCTCTACTTCTCCTTCATCCAGAAGCAGTGCAGCCTTGATCAGTGCTTCGCCGTATCCGGTGGAGCAGGAGTGAACGATCTCGACACCTTCCGGAAGCTGACTGTAGATCTCCTTGATTGCCCGGATCGTTGTTCCCAGAGGATCTCCGTCATTGTTATGATAGAAGGAATACAACAGCGTTCCATCTTCACCTACCAATGCTGCCTTTGTTGTAGTGGAACCTGCATCGATTCCAAGAAAAGCCTTTCCCTGGTAAGAAGCAAGGTCTTTGACCGGAACCTGATGTTTTGCATGGCGGAAAGTGAATTCCTCGTAATCTGCAGAAGATGCAAACAGGGGTTCCAGACGCTCCACTTCAAATTCCAGTTCGATTTTATTTGCCAGACGGCTCTGAAGTGTCTGCAGAGGAATATCCACATTCCGTTTGGAATTCAGCGCGGAACCGATTGCTGCAAACAAATGAGAATGATTAGGAGCGATAATATGCTCATCGTCCAGTTTTAAAGTACGGATAAAGGCCTCTTTTAATTCCGATAAAAAGTGAAGTGGTCCGCCTAAGAAGGATACATGTCCGCGGATTGGCTTTCCGCAGGCCAGTCCGCTGATCGTCTGATTGACTACTGCCTGAAAAATAGAAGCAGCTAAATTCTCTTTGGAAGCTCCTTCATTGATCAGAGGCTGAATATCAGATTTCGCAAAAACACCGCAGCGTGCTGCGATGGAATATAAAGAAGTATAATTTTTTGCATATTCATTCAGCCCACTGGCGTCTGTCTGAAGAAGGGAAGCCATCTGATCGATGAAGGAACCGGTACCTCCTGCGCAGACACCGTTCATACGCTGTTCTACATTTCCATCTTCAAAATAAATGATCTTTGCATCCTCACCGCCGAGTTCAATTGCCACATCAGTCTGAGGTGCATAATCCTGCAAAGCGGTGGAAACCGCAATCACTTCCTGTACAAACGGAACATGCAGGTGGGTGGCAAGAGTCAGCCCTCCGGATCCGGTGATAACAGGAGAAACATGGATCGGTCCCAGTTTATAGATGGCACGTCCGAGAAGATCAGACAGTGTTTCCTGTATATTTGCAAAATGGCGTTCGTAATCGGAGAACAGAACTTCATTATCTGCTCCCAGGACTGCGATTTTTACCGTGGTGGAACCAATATCGATCCCTAAAGTATATAATTCGTTCTTTTTCATAGTAATTCCTCATCTTTTGCTATAGTAGTTATTACTTATTTAAATGCAGTCGTTATTTTACAACATTTTATATTATACGACAAGTAGTCTAAAAACACAATTATGAGTGTTCACCATAAATATACAAAAGATTTTAAGGAAAAAATAGAAAATCTCATAAAATTTAACACAATCCTAACGCAAAAAATAAAACAATTATTTGACAAACAGTAATGCTCACTGTACAATTACTCTCTGTAAGGGAATAAATATATAAGGAGAGATTGTCATTGAACTGGTTAAACAAGCTGGAAAGAAAATTTGGACGATACGCCGTTCACAATCTGACGACGTACCTGATCGGGACATACATTATCGGATATGCAATCCGTCTGTTTATACCCGATATGATGATTTGGCTGTATCTGCAGCCGGGAGCGATTCTGCACGGACAGATCTGGAGGATCGTATCCTGGATTCTGGTACCGCCGCAGGGCAGTCTTCTGGAAATCGTCATTATGCTGATGCTTTACTATTCTCTCGGTACTACGCTGGAGAGGACCTGGGGAGCATTCCGCTATAATGTATATATCTTTTCGGGTATTTTATTTACGGTACTGGGAGCGTTTGTGCTGTACATCCTGTATGGCTCGGGGGCAGATTTCCTGGGTGGATATTTCAGTACGTATTATATCAACCTCTCAATTTTTCTTGCATTTGCTGCAAGCTATCCGGATATGGAACTTTTGTTGTATTTCATCCTTCCGATCAAGATCAAGTGGATGGGACTGGTGTATGGAGTATACATCCTGTACCAGTTGGCAACCGGCAATCCCGCATCGCGCATAGTGATCATTTCATCACTTTTAAATTTTGTCGTGTTCTTTTTATCCAGCAGGAATTTAAAACCGTATACACCAAAAGAACAGGTGCGCAAAGCAAAATTCAGACAACAGACAAGACCGCATATGACTTATGCAAATGGTGCAAAACACCGTTGTGCTGTCTGTGGGAGAACAGAGTTGGATGATTCAAGTCTGGAATTTCGATTCTGTTCCAAGTGTAATGGAAATTACGAGTATTGTCAGGATCATTTATTTACACACCAGCATGTGAAATAAGAATTAAGGATAAGTTAGAAGGAGAGTTATGACATGAAAAAAACAAAAGTAGTCTGCACAATGGGTCCTAATACAAATGACAAAGAAGTTATGAGAAAGTTGATTCAAAACGGAATGGATGTTGCGCGTTTCAACTTTTCACACGGTGATCACGAAGAGCAGAAATTCCGTATGGATCTTCTGAAAGAGCTTCGCGAGGAAGAACATGCGCACACAGCGATTCTTCTGGACACAAAGGGACCGGAAATCCGTACAGGTCTTTTGAAAGACGGAAAGAAAGTAACCCTCCAGGAAGGGAATACATTTGTACTTACAATGGAAGATATCGTAGGAGATGATACAAAAGTGTCTCTTTCTTATAAAGGTCTTGCAGAAGATGTACAGCAGGGAACAGTAATTTTGATCGATGACGGTCTGATCGGACTGAAAGTAAAAGAAATCGTAGATCAGGATATTGTTTGTGAGATCGTAAACGGCGGTGAGCTTGGTGAGAGAAAAGGGGTCAATGTACCGAACGTTCCGGTAAGACTTCCTGCAATCACAGAAAAAGATAAAGAAGACATCAAATTTGGTGTAGAACAGGATATTGATTTTATCGCTGCATCCTTTGTGCGCAATGCAGAGTGCGTCCTTGAGATCCGCGCATTTTTGAAAGAACTGGATGCACCTTATATTCCGATCATTGCGAAGATTGAGAATGCAGAAGGAATTCGCAATATTGATGAGATTATCCGTGCTGCAGATGGTATCATGGTAGCAAGAGGAGATATGGGTGTTGAGATTCCGGCAGAGGAAGTGCCATACCTGCAGAAGATGCTGATTCAGAAGTGTAATAATAACTTCAAGACTGTTATTACAGCAACTCAGATGCTGGATTCCATGATCCGTAATCCACGTCCGACAAGAGCGGAAGTGACAGACGTTGCAAATGCTGTTTATGACGGAACAGATGCAGTGATGCTGTCCGGAGAGACTGCACAGGGAAAATACCCGGTAGAAGCATTGCAGATGATGGTACACATTATCGAAAATACAGAGCAGCACCTGGATTATGATATGATCCTGGATAAGGCAGGAGATCACTTAAAGAGAGGAATCTCCAGTGCAATCGGATATTCTTCTGTTTTGGCAGCTGCGAATCTGAAAGCAAAAGCAATCATTACACCGACAGTTTCCGGAGCGACAGCAAGAGTGATGTCAAACTTAAAACCAATCCAGCCGATCATCGGAGTGACTCCGAGTGAAAGAGCACTGAGAAGAATGTCCATTTACTGGGGCGTACAGGCTCTTAAATCAATGGAATGCCATACAACAGATGATATCTGCAGTGAGGCAATTGAGATTTCAAAAGTAAAACGATGTGTAGAGACAGGAGATGTTGTTGTATTGACAGCCGGAATCCCTGCGCTGGATGTAAATGCTGCCCGTGAGGGAATCAGTAATATGATGAGAATCGCGACAATTGAATAAAATTGGCAGGATAACACATGCCGTTCATAGAATTTTTCTGTGAACGGCATTTTTGTATTGACAAGCATTCTCGATTCTTATATAGTGTTTCTTGAAAGAACTACTAACATGATCGGGAGAAAACTATGGAACAGAATCAGTATGTGGAATACCTGCTTCATTTCGGACTGACAAGGCAGGAGGCTCTGATTTATGTGGAATTACTTGTAAAAGGAAAGCAGACAGGATATGAGATTGCAAAGGAGACAGGGATTTCCCGGTCCAATGTGTATTCTGTTCTGGCAGCGCTGGCAGAAAAAGGAGCGGCCTATGTGATCGAAGAGTCTGCAAAGCGCTATATTCCGGTAAAAGTAGAGGAGTTTTGCGGGAACTGTATCCGCAGGATGCAGGAGGAGCAGGAGTGGATGGAGAGAAACCTTCCACAGAAGAAAGCGGAGACAGAAGGATATATCACCATTGAAGGAGAACAGAATATTCTGGATAAGGCGAAGAATCTGATCGCACAGGCGGGGGAAAGAGTGTATCTTTCCTGTACAGCAGGATATCTTGACGCATTCCGTCAGGCGTTGGAAGAGCTTGTGAAAAAGAAGCGGAAAGTTGTGATCCTGACAGATGCCCCGTATGAATTGAAAGACGCAATTTTCTATCAGACAGAGGAAAAAGGACAGCAGATCGGGTTGATCGTGGATTCTAAGAGCGTGCTTTCAGGGGAGTATGGAAAGGGGAGCCTGAATACCTGTCTGTATTCCGGACAGAAGAATTTTGTAACTGTATTTAAAAATGCAATGGCAAATGAGATAAAATTGATTCAATTACAAAAAGGAGGAACTGTATTATGAATAAAACACCATTTGTAACAAAAGAACAGCTGGATGAAATTATGAAAACCTATCCGACACCGTTTCATCTTTATGATGAAAAGGGAATTCGCGAGAATGTAAAGGCTCTTCGGGAGGCGTTTTCCTGGAACGAAGGATATAAGGAATACTTTGCGGTAAAAGCGTGTCCGAATCCATTTCTGATCGACATTTTAAGAGAGTATGACTGTGGATGTGATTGTTCTTCCTACACGGAGCTGATGTTGTCAGATGCCATCGGAGTAAAGGGACAGGATATTATGTTTTCTTCGAATGATACTCCTGCCGAGGATTATGTTCTGGCGGAAAAATTAGGGGCGATCATCAATCTGGATGATTTCACACACATTGATTTTCTGGAGAAAACGATCGGATATATTCCGGAGACGATCAGCTGCCGCTACAATCCGGGCGGATTATTTAAGATCAGCAATGATATTATGGACAATCCGGGAGATGCCAAGTACGGAATGACAACAGAGCAGTTGTTTGAGGCGTTTAAAATCCTCAAAAGCAAAGGAGCAAAAGAATTTGGAATCCATGCATTTCTGGCAAGTAATACGGTGACAAATGATTATTACCCAATGCTGGCAAAAGTATTGTTTGAGCAGGCTGTAAAGCTTCAGAAGGAGACGGGAGTTCACATTAAATTTATCAATCTCTCTGGAGGAATCGGAATTCCGTATACACCGGATCAGGAGCCAAACGATATCCGTGTCATCGGAGAAGGGGTTCGCCGTGTCTATGAAGAGGTTCTTGTTCCGGCAGGAATGGGAGATGTGGCAATCTATACCGAGCTTGGACGTTTTATGATGGGACCATACGGATGTCTGGTTACAACAGCAATCCATGAAAAGCATACACACAAAGAATATATCGGTGTGGATGCATGTGCGGTAGATCTGATGCGTCCGGCAATGTACGGGGCATACCACCACATCACAGTTATGGGAAAAGAAGATGCACCACATGACCACAAATATGATGTTACAGGATCCCTTTGTGAAAACAATGATAAATTTGCAATCGACAGAATGCTTCCGGAAATTGAAAAAGGAGATTATCTTGTCATCCATGATACCGGTGCACATGGGTTTGCTATGGGATACAGCTATAACGGAAAGCTAAAACATGCAGAATTATTGCTGAAAGAAGATGGAAGTGTACAGATGATTCGTCGTGCGGAACGACCAGCAGATTACTTTGCAACATTTGATTGTTTTGACATTGGAAAAAAATTGATAAAAAATTAAAAAAGACTTGCCAAGTCAAGAAATCTATGGTAATATATTTTTTGTTCGGGAGCTGAAAAAGTTCCCGAGTATAAGCGGATGTGGCGGAATGGCAGACGCACAAGACTCAAAATCTTGCGTAGGTGACTACGTATGGGTTCAAGTCCCATCATCCGCAGTTTGAAAAAGCCTTGAGTTTCAAGGTTTTTTTTAGTGCAAAAAGAAGTCCTTCTGGAAGTACAGAAGGGCTCTTTTTGTACTGGCTTTCCTTGTCCTCATATAAATGGATGTTCTGTTGAATGATTTTCAGACATTGTGCCAGATGCTGCTCTTCCAGCTGTTGTTCTTTCTGATGGTTGTTCATGTTTTTTCCTCGCTTTTCTCAAATTTTTCACTGTAAAATCTGAATCAGGCACCTGTTTCCATCCCACAACGGCACCTTCCAGTTTCAGGCGGTCTTTCATTATAACAAACAGCAGATAAAAGGACAAGAAATATTGACAAATTTCCTGAGCTGGTATATTATATAACAGTGATATATAACAATGTTATAACGATGAAGGAGGTGAAATAATGAGTGAAGAAGAACAAACAACATTGCACCTAATTCGTTCAGCTGCGATGCAGGAATTTCTAAAAAAAGGATTCAAGTCTGCGTCCTTGAGGAACATTGTCAAAATAGCCGGTGTGACAACAGGTGCATTCTATGGCTACTATGACAGCAAGGAAGATTTATTTGAATCACTGGTAAGCGAACATTACAACTTTTTATTGAACTGCTTTTGCAAGGCACAGAAAGAATTTGCAGAAATCCCGCCAGAGGAACAGCCTGATAACCTTACCTCTACTTCCGGCGAATGTATGTATGAAATGCTCATGTACGCCTATGATCATTTGAATGAATTTAAACTCATACTTTGCTGCTCGGAAGGAACACGTTTTTCAAAATTGATTGATGAAATGGTAGAAATAGAGACAAAAGGTACGCATGATTATTTAGCAGTTCTTGAAAAGTTAGGCAGACCTGCGCCACCTATAGATGAACGATTAGAGCATATTTTGATCACAGGAATGTTTAACACCTTTTTTGAATTGATTATACATGAAATGCCACTTGAAGAAGCGAAACATTATCTGAGAGAAATGAGAGCTTTTTATACCGCCGGGTGGATGAAAATTATGGGGCAGTGAAAGCAGACATATTTATTAGGACAATCTGCCCTATCATTCTTGATAATGGAAAGTGTGAACTTTCCATTATATTTGATACACAGGTTAGTTTTAACTAACGAAAATAAGAAAGTAGATAATCAAACAAGGATATTTGAGGGCAGCTATTTTGTCTTCATTATCATAACCTTATTGAGCAGGTTCAATAAGTTAAAAAATTTTTAAGGAGGTTTTTCAATGAAAAAACAGTCAAATCTGTCAAGCCTGATGGGATATGCCGGAGGATATAGGATATTGACCTATCTTTCCTGGATACTGTCTGTAATGAGTGCATTGTTGGCTCTTGTACCTTTTTGGTATATATGGCGTATCATTCACGACATACTGGAAGTTTCTCCAGACTTCTCACGGGCTGAAAAGGTCACAAGTTACGGCTGGTCTGCCGTATTATTTGCGGTTATTTCTATTGTTGTTTATATAGCCGCTTTGATGTGTTCGCATATAAGCGCGTTTCGGGTTGCCGCCAATATCCGAAAAGAGCTTATGCGACATATTACAGCATTGCCGATTGGAGTAACGGAAAAATATGGAAGCGGAAAGCTCAGGCGAATTGTAAACAGTTCCAGTGCCGCTACAGAAAACTATCTTGCACACAGGCTGCCTGACAAAGCGGGAGCAATTGCCACGCCCGTAGGACTGCTCTTTTTATTACTTGCGTTTGATTGGCGGTTAGGGATTTTAAGCCTTGTTCCTGTTGTTCTTGGTTTTTTGATTATGATGAAAATGACAGGGAAAGACATGGAAGAGAGAATGGAGCAATATCAAAATGCGCTTTCCGATATGTCAAATGAAGCGGTTGAGTATGTAAGGGGCGTACCCGTAGTAAAGACTTTCGGACAGACAATCTTTTCTTTCAAACGATTCAAAGCAGCGATTGACAATTACGAAACATGGGTAATTGCATACACGAAAGCATTAAGGTTACCGATGATGTTTTATACAACAGCAATCAACGGTGTATTCGCGTTTCTGATTGCGGGAGGTATTCTCTTTACAAGGGACGGCGTAACAAATGAATTGCTGCTAAATCTTATCTTTTATATTGTGATTACGCCTGTTATCGGTACAACACTCACAAAAATTATGTTTATGAGTGAGGACGCAATGATTGTAGGAGACGCAATGAACAGGATTGAGGAAGTGCTGAATGAAAAGCCGTTGTCTGAAAGTAAAGTAAATAACGTACCATCTGATCATTCAATTACATTAGAACACGTTATCTATAGCTATGACGGTGAGAAAAACGCACTCAATGATGTTTCTATGTCAATCAAACCGGGACGGACAATCGCATTAGTAGGCTCGTCCGGAGGCGGCAAGACGACCCTTGCAAATATTGTTACAAGATTTTTTGATCCACAGAAAGGGCGTATATTGATCGGGAATATCGATATACGCGACATTCCAAAAGAAACATTGATGAATAAGGTATCTTTTGTATTTCAAAATAACCGGCTTATCAAAGCGTCTGTATTGGAGAATGTGCGTATGGCAAAGCCGAGCGCCACACGCGAAGAAATCGCCCATGCTCTGGAAACTGCACAGTGCCTGGATATTATCGAAAAATTACCAAATGGAATGGATACGATGATAGGCACAAAAGGCGTGTACCTGTCCGGCGGCGAACAGCAGAGAATAGCCATAGCCCGTGCGATTTTGAAAAATGCGCCGATACTGATTCTTGATGAAGCGACAGCATTTGCCGACCCCGACAATGAAGTGCGTGTACAACAGGCTTTATCTGCTCTGTCAAAGGGAAAAACGGTTATTATGATTGCACACAGGCTGTCGTCAATCAAAGATGCAGATTGTATTTATGTGCTGCAAAACGGTGAGATTGTTGAAAGTGGTACACACAGCAGACTAATCGAGAAAAACGGAATATTTGCGCGTATGTGGAAAAATTATTCCGAAGCAGCAGAATGGAAAATTGCTAGGAGGTAAGAACATGATTAAGATATTGCAAAGACGGTTTGCGTTATCAGAGCAAGGGGCTGTCGATTTGATAAAAGGCTGTATTGCTTGCGTTGCACAGGATATATCTTTTATGATTCCTGTCGGGCTTCTGTATTTTCTGGTTATTGATATGATGAACGGAGGAGTAAGCAAAAAACATGTCGCTTTCTATGCCGTTGGTGCGTTGGTTTGCTTATGCCTTATATTTATCGCGACCTGGTTTCAATATAATGCCACTTATTTAGCTACTTATGTGGAAAGTGGGGTAAGGCGTATATCTTTAGCAGAACAGATCCGCAAAATTCCGTTATCCTTTTTTGGTAAAAAAGACCTTGCTGATTTAACAAATTCCATTATGGGAGATTGTGCCACGCTAGAAACAGCGTTCTCTCATTATGTCTCCGCTTTGGCAGGGTCTCTGATTTCAACAACACTGATTTCAATCAGTCTTTTTGTTTATGATTGGCGCATGGCTTTTGCGGCTGTTTGGGTTTTGCCGATTGCATTTATAATTACATTTTTTTCAGCCCGAATACAGGAATATTTCAACCGCAAATCCGTAGCAGCAAATGTTGCTCTTGAAAGCGGTGTGCAGGAGTGTATCGAAAGTTTGCAGGACTTAAAGGCAAATAATGCAGAAGAAAGCTATCTGAGCGAGCTTGGCAAAAAAATTGACGATGTGGAAAAACGGCACATTATCACTGAGCTTGGGACTGCCCTGTTTGTTGTTTCCTCAACACTGATATTAAAGTTTGGGATTGCTACGGTTGCGCTTGTGGGTTCTGTGCTGCTCATTCGAGGGGAAATTGATGTTCCGCTGTTCTTTCTGTTTTTACTTGTGGCTTCCAGGTTGTATGCTCCGCTTGAGGGTGCATTACAAAATCTTGCAGCGGTAATCTCTACCAGAACGAACATAAACCGCATGAATGAAATACTTGACCAGCCTGTCCAGACGGGCACAGACAGGGTAACAAACAAAGGCTATGATATTGTGTTCGACCATGTAGAATTTGCCTACAACGCAGGGGAAAACGTATTGGAAGACGTGTTCTTTACAGCAAAACAGGGAGAAGTTACTGCCTTAGTCGGACCGTCCGGCGGAGGCAAAACTACGGTGTCACGCCTTGCTGCGCGGTTTTGGGATATTAACAAAGGCAAAATTACTGTCGGAGGTATGGACATATCAAAAATAGAGCCGGAAACATTACTGTCGTTGTACTCTATCGTATTTCAGGATGTGACGCTGTTTAACAATACAATCATGGAGAATATCAGGATAGGAAGAAAAGATGCAACTGATGAAGAAGTCATTGCGGCAGCAAGACTGGCAAATTGTGAGGAATTTGCGGCAAAGCTCCCGGACGGTTATAACAGTATGATTGGAGAAAATGGTTGCGAACTGTCCGGCGGTGAACGTCAGCGTATTTCAATCGCCCGCGCTTTCCTCAAAAATTCCCCAATCATTTTACTGGATGAGGCAACGGCAAGCCTTGATGTGGAGAATGAAACGTTGATACAGGCTGCTTTGTCAAGGCTGATAAAGGATAAGACGGTACTTGTTATCGCTCACCGTATGCGTACCGTAAGTGGTGCGGATAAAGTGATTGTACTTTCAGACGGTACGGTTGCAGAACAGGGGAAGCCGGAGGATCTGATGAATACAGGCAGAATTTATCCTCATATGGTGAAGCTGCAAATGATTAGTCAGGATTGGGGCATTTAGCATAAATAGCGAATGGATTATATGCCCCGTACCCACAGAAACTGGGGCGCGAATAGTTAGTAATGCTGTCTGCGCTCCAGTTTCTATATGGAAAATTCATACTCAAATTTTTTTATTTAAACGAACACCCATAGTTAAATACGGTTTCCCTAAATATTCCTCTTTTTCCAAAATATAACCATGCTTTCGGTAAAAAGAGATAGCATTAAGATTATTCTTAAATGCCCATATTACAACTTCTGTATATCCTTCTTCTTTCGCTGCTTGTTCTGCAAACGCAATTAAGTTGTGTCCAATTCCTTTCCCTTGAAAATCTGATGTAATATAAATTCTCCATATTTCAAAAGCTCCAGCTTTATCATGATCTGCGGTATTTCCAAACGATAGCATAGCTACTACGTTTCCGTTTTCTTCCCACACGTATTCTTTTAATCGTCCCGAAAAAAATCGTTTTTCAATTCACATATTCTATCCGCACAGCCAGCAGGACTTAATAATTCTGAATTTACATATCCTTTATATACTTTTTTCCAGTTCTCATTAATAATTTCGCAAACATTATCTATATCAGTTTCTTTCATCATTCTTATCATATTCTTAGTCCTCCATAATATTTTCGAAAGTATAAAACGGTACAACTGAAATTATTATAACATCCGTTGTTTCAAAAAACGATAGTGTTCTCCACGTTGTACTTTTTTCGTTCAGGCTCTTTTTCCTGCTTCAGATATCTGAACATCAAACAGCATTCGGGAGATCAGGATTAAACGGTTCATCAAGGATATTTTGTAATTCTGTGCTGAAATCAGCAAGCCCCAATAATACGGCACATACTTGACAAAGGGATTGTGACAAAGTTAAGATTATTATAACAATGAAGTACGTAAATTACTTGTCGAAGCTTGGAACAAGACACACAATGCAAAGAAAATCGCAGAACGCTTTTCGGTTAATACCAGCACGGTTTACCGTCTGAAAAAAGAATGCGGGAAACCAGCTCTGTGGAAACATAAATCAAAAGGAATACAAGAATTTAATATAGAAAAGAGGGTTTTTATGGCATATGCGCATGTGATCGGCCTATTGGGAGAATAGGCGATACAGACATATTCTCCTTTTAAAATTGTAGATTTAGCAAAAGGAGAAGGAAAATGAAAAATAGAAAAGAATTTCAGGAACTCAATCGGATGGCATATCCGATTTTGCTGCATTATTTATTGACCAGTCTGTTTGAGATTCTGGATCAGGCGATTGTAGGACATTATTCTGTGCGGGGGTTTGCAGTAGTTGGAATTGCAGCTTCTGTTGTGTATGGAGTGACAGGAGCCCTGGGGATGCTTTCTTCGGCGTTTCACATTATTGCGGCAGAGAAGATAGGAAAGCAGGATGAGCGAGGATTTGAGAATGCATTTGCAGGAAGTAAAATTCTTGTTATTTTGATCGGTCTGACAGTTGTACTTGTAAGTATCCTGTTTGGAAAGCCATTTTTTTATGCGGTATATAGACAACAGGGAAAAGAATTACAGGAGCTTCTTGGGTACTTTTATCCGGCATCATTTACCGTACTGCAGAATATGTTGATTTTTCAATATAGTGTATACTTTAAAAACAGGCAGAATACAAAGATTACCCTTTGGGTGACTGTTGTTTCTACAACAGTAAATCTGTTTTTCGATTTTGTGCTTGTATACGGAGCAGCTGGCTTTCCTCGTCTTGGAACAGCAGGAGCCGCCTGGGGAAGTATTCTTGGTCTTGGTTGCGGACTATTGGTTTATCAGATTACTTACTGGAAAGAACGGCAAAGGAGAAAAACGATCAGGGCAGAAGAGATCCGGGGATTGATATACAGGATATGGAAAATCTATCCGTCTTTACTGGGACAGGAATTGCTGGAAAGTACAATCTTTGTATTTATGGTTCTGGCAGCGGTGGCAAGATTAGGAGCAGAAGATGTGGCTGTTTATAAGCTGCTGGATCTCGTCTGTGGGATGCTGGAGCTTCCTGTGTATGCGTATGCGGCAGCAACGCAGACATATGCCTTGCAAAATCATGCGGCAGGAAAGAAAGCGGCAGTCAGAAGTTATGAAAAAGCGGGGATACAATTATCAGGCATGATTGTTCTGTCAGTGGGGATGCTGTGCGGAATCTTTCAAAAAGAAGTGTTTCACTGGATTTTATCAGACGAGATGATCATTGCCAGGGCGGGAGATTATCTTTGGATGATCGTGCTTTTGGTGCTGGTCAAAATTCCATATCGGATCAGGCTGCTGTATCTTCAGGGAATCGGAAAAGAAGGGCAGGTCTTTTGGATTACGGCTGCGGCATCTGTGATCTTTGGTGTTGGTGCGTTTGCAGCGGCAGAGCTGCTGCAGCTTTCCGGAATTTATCTGATGATAATTTTGGAATATGGACTTCTGGGAGGCATTTATCGCTGGCAGAGTAAAAAAGTATGAGAATTGAAAATGAAAAAAGAAAAGAGGAAACTAAATTGATCTTAAGAGTTTATAAACCGGCAGATTGCAAGGCGCTTACAGAGTTGTTTTATGAGACTGTTCATTCGGTCAATACAAAGGATTATACAAAAGAGCAGGTGGATGCATGGGCAGATGGCAATGTGGATCTGGAAAAATGGAATCAGTCCTTTTTAGAGCATTACACGGTGATCGCAGAAGAGGAAAATGGAATCATAGGATTTGGGGATATCAGTGACACCGGCTATCTGGACCGGCTGTATGTTCACAAAGCGTATCAGCATCAGGGAATCGCTTCTGCAATCTGTGACGAGCTGGAGCATTATGCAGATCAGAATGTGGTTGAAACGCATGCTTCAATCACGGCAAGACCGTTTTTTGAATCCAGAGGATATATGGTCATTCAGGAACAAGGGGTTGTCAGAAAAGGTGTACTCCTGAAAAACTACAGGATGGAAAAGCAGCCGCTGCAGAAGGAGAAGTAGGATGTGGTATCAGAAAGACTGGTTTACCGGAATTGATTACTATAATTTAAAAGAAAAACAGGTCCATATTACAGAGATGGAGATTAAAAAGCCGGTCGAGCAGCGGTTTCATGAGCAGACCGAAATTTATTATGTAATCAGTGGAGATGCAGAACTCTGGATCAACGGAGAGAAATTTCAGATTCAGGAAGGTAGTTTTTTCTGCCTGTATATGCATCTTTTTTATCGGATTGAAAATATCAGAAAACCTTTGCATTGTGTAAAGGTTTCTTTTCATATTGGCCTGTTTATGTCTTTGTGTTTTGAACAGCGCAAGGCAAGAGAAAATGAGATGCTGGTATACGGAGTGCAGTCTCTTCTTTTTCTGGATAAAGAGGAGCAAAAGAGAGTAGAACGTGTTTTGGAAGATCTGTTGGCGGAAGAAAAAGAACAGCGATTTTCGGTGCAGAATATGAGTATTTATCTTGCGATGCAGCTCTATGTATTATACTGTCGGTATGCGATGGAACGGAAGAAAAAAGAGGGGATACAAAAGGATGAGGTGTGGAATATCATCCAGAGAGTACTTCTGGATACGAGTAAGACCGTCTCTTTGGAAGAGTACGCAGAAACCGTGGGTATGACTGCAGTGACGCTGAACCGGAAAATCGTAAACCGGTGCGGATATACAGTTTTTCAGCTCCAGAAAATGGGAAAGGTATTGAATGCCTGCGCTCTGCTGCATTTTCCGGAGCTGAACATTCAGTATATCAGTGATTATCTGGGATTTACGAATGTGGAAGATTTTTACAGAGTGTTTAAACGATACAGGAAAGTCAGTGTGAGAGAATATCAGACGAAAAATATCGGATGTGGAGCACAAATGCAGTCCGGGGAGGAATCACTGCAGATTTT
Organism: Mediterraneibacter gnavus ATCC 29149; assembly: GCF_008121495.1. Lineage (NCBI taxonomy): Bacteria > Bacillati > Bacillota > Clostridia > Lachnospirales > Lachnospiraceae > Mediterraneibacter > Mediterraneibacter gnavus. The sequence goes on from NZ_CP043051.1 coordinate 2,843,683, forward strand.
AGAATATCTTTTCCTGCATTTTCAAAAACCATTTCAAATGAAAGAAATGGAGACAGAGATGAAAAAGAAGGAATCTCTGATTGAAAGAAGAGCGAGAGAGACGTTTGGGCGAAGCATACAAGAACTTCTGGAAGAAATCAGGATCCGGATTGCCTGCAGTTACTTGAGTGCTACAGACCGAACAGTTACACAGATCAGCAGTGATGTTGGTTTTGGAAGTATTTCCTCTTTTCAGCGAAGCTTTTCTAAGTACATGAATCAGACACCAAGTGAATACCGCAGGTTTCATCAATGTAAATAATTGATAATCATATTTAGAAATCTGCATATCTATTTTTGCTGGACTGCCCTATAATAAAAATAAAATAACAGGGAGGTAGCATGCAATGTTTGAACATGTATTTGCTCCGATCCGGATTCGGGATATGGAGCTGAAAAACAGGATTATCCTGCCGGCAATGGGGACCAGAATGGCGGAGGAAAACGGAGCTGTGACAGATAAGCTGATTGCGTATCACGCAGCCAGAGCAAAGGGCGGATGCGCATTGAATATCGTGGAGGTGGCAGCCGTACATACGCCGAGTGCACCGGCACATTTTGTATCCATCAGTGAGGATCATCTGATTGAGGGACATAAGAAACTGACAGATGCGATCCATGAGAATGGAGGAAAAGCGGGAATTCAGCTCTGGCAGGGATCTATCGCGGTTTCCATGGATCCAAAAGCACAGGTTTTGGTTGTTTCAGATATGAATTTTGGACCATATACGATCAAAGCGATTACAAAGGAACAGATCCAGGAAGTCATTGCATGTTATGGAAAGGCGGCAGCCAGAGCTGTGGAGGCCGGATATGACTGTCTGGAATTTCATCTGGCGCATAATTATCTGCCGCATTCTTTCTTAAGTGCAGGATTCAATCACAGAGAGGACGAATATGGCGGCAGCTTTGAGAACCGCTGCAGATTTCCGTTGGAAGTGATCGATGAACTGCGCAGAAATATGCCGGAAGGAATGCCTTTGTTCATCCGGATCGATGCGCAGGATGATATGTTGGAGAACGGACTGACGATCGAGGAAGTGATCCGATTCTGTAAGAGTGCAAAGGAGCATGGAGTCGATGTGCTGGATGTATCCAGAGGAAATATCATTACGGCAGCATCCATGTATGAGGTGCCGCCAATCGATGTGCCAAATGGATTTAACATTGAAAATGCGGCCAGAATCCGCAAAGAGACAGGCATGCTGACAGTTGGTGTTGGAAGGATCAACACAGCAGAACTGGCAGAAGAGATTTTGTCTCAGGATAAAGTGGATATGGTAGTACTGGGAAGAGCCCAGCTTGCGGATCCGGAATTTGCAAACAAAGCCAGAGCGGGAAAAGTGGATGAGATCGTACACTGTGTGGGCTGTAATCAGGGCTGCTATGACGGATTCTGTGATGTGGCCAACCGTCCGCATATTACCTGCATGAGAAATCCGATGATCGGTCACGAGGCAGAGTATGATCTGAATAAAGCAGAAGCATCGAAAAAAGTATGGGTGATCGGAGGCGGAGTGGCCGGAATGGAAGCTGCAAAGATTCTCCATGAAAGAGGACATGAAGTAACACTGTTTGAAGCGACAAATCAGTTGGGAGGAGAATTCCTTCTTGCAGGAGAGGCGCCTGGAAAAGCTGAGATGAAATCTGCAGCGATGGAGATGGCAGCGCAGGTAGAAAAACTGGTGACGGTTCATAAAAATACAAAAGTTGATGCGCAGATGCTGGAACAGGCAGATGTCGATGCAGTGATCCTGGCAATCGGATCTTCTCCGATTACCATCAATCTGGAGGGAATGGATAAGCTTTGGCATGTATCTGCACCGGAGGTGCTTCGGCATGAAGTCTGTCCGAAAGGAAAGGTAGCGGTGATCGGAGGCGGTCTGGTTGGTCTGGAAACAGCAGACACGCTTGCGACAGACGGATGTGAAGTCACTGTTCTGGAGATGAAAGACAGTATCGGAAGTGATCTGGGAAGCCTGCGTAAGATAGCTGTTATGATGAAAATGCAGCAGTTACAGGTAAAACTTTTGCCAAACAGCAAAGTATGTAAATTTACAGAAGAGGGGATTGTGCTGGAAGACGGAACGCAGATTCCATGTGAATGTGCAGTATTTGCGGTTGGATTTTTGGCAAACGATTCTCATCCGCTTGCAGAAGTGTGTGAAAAGAGAAAGCTTCCATATTATGTGATCGGAGACGCAAAATCGGCAAGAAGAGCTCTGGATGCGATTGCAGAAGGATTTGAGGTAGCGAGAACACTGTAGGCTGTCCGGGCAGTATATGAGCTGGAATATCGATTACAACAGTTACATAGTTTTATTTAAAATAAAACGCAGCAGACATTTTAATGAGATCTGCTGCGTTTTTTAGTGTTATGTAACGGAAAGAATTCCTTAATCTAACATAGCCTCTTTTGCTTTTTTAATATCTTCTTCGTCTTTCATAGGAAATAAAAAGTTTGCAACGATTGCCACAATACAGGTTCCTGTTACAGAATCACTGAAGATAAATCTTAATGCGGATGGCAGCTGTGCAACTGCGTCCGGATGGCTTGTCATACCAAGACCGAATGCAAAGGTAAGGCCCATGACAAGAATGTTGCGCTCACTGAATCCTGCTTTGGCGATCATCTTGATACCGTTGATCAAAATCATACCGAATACGGTAATGATTGCACCGCCGAGGACTGCATTTGGAATTGCTGAAAAAATAGCGCCAAGCTTTGGGAAAAACCCGGAGATCATTAAAATAAATGCTCCGGTAGCAATACACCATTTGTTTACTACTTTTGTCATGGCGACAATTCCGGCGTTCTGTCCGAATGCTGTATTTGGAAGTGCGTTAAATACAGCAGCAGTTGTGGAACCAAGTGCATCTGCCAGGATTGCACCGGAAGTTTCTTTTTCGGTAGCTTCTCTGTCGAAACCGGCGATGGTGATACCGGAAGTATTGCCGATCGTCTCCAGACCGGAAGTTACGAACAGTGCGGCAAAGCTTAAAATAGCGGAAAGGTGGAATTCCAGTTTAAACTGCATAGGAAGCGGGATTCCAAACCATGCGGCATCTGCGATTACAGAAGTGTCTACCATTCCGAGAAAGTAAGCGAGGACATATCCTGCGACCAGACCGACAAGAATGGCAGAATTTTTTAATAATCCTTTTCCGAAACGCTGAAGCAGTACAACGATCAGCAGAACAAAGAATGCAACGCTGAGGTTTTGAATGGAACCATAATCCTCGGCTCCTGAACCACCGGCAAAATAGTCCACTCCGACGTCCAGAAGATTAACACCGATCGTCACGAGCGTACAACCCACAACAAGTGGCGGGAAAAAGCGACGGATGTATTTGTAGAAAAATCCCATCAAAACTTCGATCATACTTCCTGCAAGACATCCTCCGAGAACAGCGCCGATTCCGCTGGCAGCTCCAATGGCCGAGGCTGTAGGTACGAATGCAAAGGAAGTACCCATTACAATAGGAAGATTGGCTCCAATCTGACGGTTTTTTCCAAGCTTAATGGGATACAGCTGAACAAAAGTTGTCAGTCCAGAAACAAACATTGCACATTGTACCATGATTACGGTATCAGCTCCGGACAGTCCACAGACGCTGGCAATGATAAGTATGGGAGCAAGGTTGGAAGTAAACATTGCAAGTACGTGTTGAAGACCCAGAGGTACAGCTGTGGATAACCCCGGACGTCCTTCTAATTGATAGACCATTTCGCGGTCCTTTTGTCTTTTTGTTTTTGAATTCTGAGAATGATTCATAGAGTGTCTCCTCCTGTGATTGGTTATAAATGTTTATACAGAAGTTCGTACAGTGTATCAGTAACTTGTTTTTCACTGTACTTAGGAGCGGCTTAAATAGTTTGTGACGGATTTCCGAGCTTCAGATATAAATTTTTCCTCGTCAATGTTTACAAGATGCCCGTTCTCGACAACAATTTTTCCGTTGACGATCGTGTAGTCAACAGAACTTTTTAGTCCAACGGTACCAAGCATAGATTTTACATCCAGATCTGCCCCGATAAGGTCGAGGCGGTCCCGACGAATGAGGAACATATCTCCGGCTTTTCCCACAGCAAGAGAACCGATATCGTTTCGTCCGAGTATTTTAGCGCTTCCATTCGTAGCAATCTTTAGTATATCATATCCACTTAGTGCGTGGCTACTAGAATTCAGGCGATGTAGCAGAAAAGCGACACGCAATTCTTCCAAAAGGTTTGATCCGTCATTGCTTGCACTTCCGTCTACGGCAAGACCAACCGGTACATCGAGCTTCAACATATCAGGAATTCTGCAGATTCCGGAAGAGAGTTTCATGTTAGAGATTGGACAATGTGTCACACCGGTGCCGGTTTCTGCCAGAAGACGTAATTCCTCATCCTGAAAATGAATTCCATGAGCATACCAGACGTCATTTTCTCAGAATTTCCTCCACATTCTGTACGACGCTGTCTGGGGGAAGTCCTCCATCCTTTTTGCTTAGATCCATACTGCCCCGTGAAGCGTACATACGAATCCCAAGGTCTTTTGCGGCGGAAAACTGTGCATCCAGAAGTGCATCGGAATTTCCGTCCGGGAATACATAATGATGATCAAAACAAGTAGTACATCCGGTTTTTAAGAGTTCTCCCATGCCGGTTATAGAGCTGTGGTAAATAACATCCTGATCCAGATTTTTCCAGATTTCATATAAGGTGGTGAGCCAGTCGAAAAGTTCCATATTCTGTACTTGAGGGAGATTCCGGCTGAATGTCTGATAAAGATGATGATGCGTGTTGATAAGTCCCGGATAAACGAGATATCCGGATGCATCCAGCGTTTCGTCTGCGGTCTGTGCTTCGGGACCGATGTAAGAAATAACACCGTTGTTTATCAGGATGTTGGCGTGTTCCATAACGGTGTCTTTACTGTCACAGGTGATGACAGCAGAAGTATTTTTGATTAATAAGCTGTTCATAGATTGTTTCCTCCGATTGGGCTTTGTTGTTTGAACGGGTATAAGAACAGATATCAGAATCATGGTTTCCTCTGGCGCCGGCAAAAACAGAGAAAAACTGCCGTAACAGATAACCACAAATTTTTGGAATCCCAAAAACCTGTAGTCAACTGTTACGGCAGTTGGTAGAAACGTTCATCCGATCACGAACTTATACAAGTCAATTTCTGGTATAAATATACATTTTTTATCTGGTTTGTCAATATGATATGTGAAAAGTGTTAAAATAATAGAGTTGGAAAGTATTTAGAAAAATTTCAAAATACCTGTTGCAAACGATAGAAAAATGGATTATAGTGTTTGTAAGGAATTTAGAAAATATTCTAAATAGATTCCGGGAAAGGATGGTGCCGATGGCATTTGCGGAGACTTTCAAAGCGCTTTCGGATCCGGTACGCAGGGAGATTCTTGTTCTTCTGAAGAAAGAAAAACTTTCAGCAGGAGAAATCGGGAAACATTTTGAAATGACAGGAGCAACGATCTCCTATCATCTGAAAATCCTGAAGAAGGCAGATCTGATACGGGAAACGAAATACAAGAATTTTATTTATTACGAGCTGAATATTTCTGTGGTGGAAGAGCTGATGCTCTGGCTGTCAGACTTGAAAGGGGATTCAACATTATGAAAGAAAATAAATCAAAAGTTATCATTACCAGCATTGTTACTGTTTTTCCAATGGTGATCGGTTTTCTGCTCTGGAATCGACTGCCGGAAAAGATTGCAACACATTTCGGGAGTGAAGGGGCAGATGGATGGAGTACAAAGCTGTTTGCAGTGGTGATTTTCCCGCTCATATTATTAGTCATCCATTTGTTCTGCCTGGGTGTGACCTTAAATGATCCCAAGAAGAAAAATATCGGAAGAGCGATGATGACGCTGATCTTCTGGATCGTTCCGGTTCTGTCTGTCGTGTCTAATCTGTCTATTTATGGATATGCACTTGGCATGGATGTGAATATGGAGGTGATCGTCAGTATTTTGATGGGTGGCATATTTATCCTGTTGGGAAATTATATGTCGAAGAATCATCAGAATTATACGGTGGGGATCAAACTTCCATGGACCTTGAACAGTGAGGAGAATTGGAATCGTACGCATAGAATGGCAGGAAAATTATGGATTCTGGCAGGACTGGTATTTTGGGGAAGTGTATTTTTTGAAAACAACATGGTACCAATTGTGATCATAGTCGTTGTTGTGACGATCCCGATGATCTATTCGTTTGTACTTTATAAAAAGGGAATCTGAAAAAGAATCAGACAGAAATTTTGTTTTGCTATTTATCACGATACCGTTTATAATAAAACGATACGAGATAAAGGAGAAAGAGAATTATGGAACAGAAAATAATAGCAGTTGTGGCAGGAAGAGAAATCAAAGAATCTGATTTTGAAAAATTCCTGCAGAATGTACCGAGAGAGCAGCAGGCGTATCTTTCCAATCCACAGTTCAGACAGCAGTGTCTGGATCAGTTTGTAGCACTTCATATGTTTGCGGAGCTCGGCGGGGAGATGAAGCTGGAAGAGACAGAAGAATATCAGGAGATGGTAGAAAATGCCAAGAGAGATATCCTTGCACAGATGACAATGCGAGAAGTGATGAAAGATGCAGTTGTGACAGAAGAGGATGTCAAAAATTATTATGAGGAGCACAAGCAGCAGTTTACAAAAGGAGAGACTGTTCGCGCAAAACATATTCTGACAGATTCCAAAGAAAAATGTGATGCGATTTTAGCGGCGATCCAGAGCGGAGAGACATCCTTTGAAGATGCTGCAAAAGAAAAATCTACATGTCCGTCCGGAGCAAAAGGCGGAGATCTTGGAGAGTTTGGGAAAGGACAGATGGTAAAAGAGTTTGAAGATGCTGCGTTTACAGCAGAGATCGGTGCGATTGTGGGACCGGTTCAGACACAGTTCGGATATCATCTGATCAAAGTGGAAGAGAAAAAGGATGCGGCAGTTGCAGATTTCGAGGAAGTAAAGAATTCAATCAGGAACCAGCTCTTGCAGCAGAGACAGAATAAAGTCTACAGTGATAAAGTAAAAGAACTGCGGGAGAAATACGTTCAGGAATAAAAAGAAAACAGGACGATCAGGAAACGAGCAGTCCTGAAATAAAGAAGGTTGTGACTTAAAACAGTTGCAGCCTTCTTTACAATTAGTAATGAAGGGAGAAACACGTGATACGTAAATATCAACCACAGGATTTAGAGCACATAATGAAAATCTGGCTGGAGACAAATCTTGCTGCTCATGGCTTTATCCCGGCAGAGTATTGGAACGAGCAGTATGAAGCTGTAAAAGAGGCTCTGCCGCAGGCCGATATTCTGATTTATGAAGAAGAGGGGACAGTTCTTGGATTTCTGGGATTACAGGACAGTTATATCGCGGGACTTTTTGTGGAAAAAGCATCTCGGTCCAGGGGGATTGGCCGCTTGCTTCTGGAAGCTGCTAAATCGGGACGGCAGGAACTGACACTTCACGCTTATGCAGAGAACACAGGAGCAGTCCGGTTTTATGAACGAGAAGGGTTTCAAACGGCAGCATTTGAAAAGGAAGAAACGACGGGACGTGAGGGTGTTTTGATGCGCTGGACAAGAGAAGAAGAGAAAAACAGCCTTTAAAAAAGAGGATATTTGGTGTATAGTAATCTCTGTAAGTAAAATTAGGAGAATCGACATGAGTGAAAAAATTGTTTTGATAGATGGACACAGCATTTTAAACCGGGCCTTCTATGGAGTGCCGGATCTGACCAATGCGGAAGGCCTTCATACGAATGCGGTGTACGGATTTTTGAATATCCTGTTTAAAATTCTGGAAGAAGAAAAACCGGAGTATCTGACGGTCACATTTGATGTTCATGCACCGACATTTCGTCATGAGATGTTTGCTGATTATAAAGGAACAAGAAAGCCGATGGCAGAAGAACTCCGTCAGCAGGTTCCGGTCATCAAAGAGGTGCTGAAGGCGATGGACATTGCGATCATCGAGAAAGCCGGACTGGAGGCGGACGATCTGCTCGGTACGATTTCCAGAACCTGTGAGGAAAAGGGGATGGAGGTTGCTGTTATTTCAGGAGACAGAGATACTCTGCAGCTTGCTACGGAGCATGTAAAGATCCGGATTCCGAAGACAAAGGGCGGACGCACGGAAATCGAAGATTATTATGCAGCAGATGTCAAAGAGCGTTATGAAGTGACACCGACAGAGTTTATCGATGTAAAAGCGCTGATGGGGGATACAGCGGATAATATTCCGGGAGTGCCGGGAGTTGGTGAGAAAACTGCCACCAAGATTATTGTGGAATACGGATCACTGGAGAATGCCTATGCACATGTGGAGGAGTTAAAGCCGCCGAGAGCAAGCAAGAATTTAAAAGAATTCTGGGAACAGGCAAAACTGAGTAAAGTTCTGGCGACCATTGATACGCATGCAGAACTGGAGTTCTCTCTGGAAGATGCAAAGCATGGAAATATGTTCACCAAAGAGGCATATACGTGGTTCCAGAAACTGCAGTTTAAAAATCTGCTCGGAAAGTTTGATGTGGAAGCAGCTGAAAATGAAGTTGAAAAAGCATTCCGGGAAGTAACAGAGCAGGAAGAAATCGAGCGAATTTTCTCAGAGGCAAAAAAGGCAGAGTGTGTGGGAGCTGCACTGATCAAATGTGACGGGAATGTGCTGCCGTTATTTGCACATCCGTCAGGATACGGCAGGATTGCTCTGGCATACGGGAAAGATCAGGTGTATTCCATTGCATGCAGTATGGATACAGATATGGATGCACTGTTTGCACAGCTTTCGGATGTGGCACGTTCTGCCGGTCGTTTTGTCATGTTTGATCTGAAAAAATATCTTCCGGTATTGGGCGCGGTTTGTCAGAAAAACTGCTTTGACGCAACAGTGGCAGCCTATCTTCTGAATCCGCTGAAAAATGATTATACCTATGAAGATGTGGCAAGAGAACAGCTGGGACTGATGATGGATGACAAGGCAGATGAGTGGACAAAGAGCTGTTATGAAGCATATACTGCCTATGCGGCATCTGAAAAATTGATGGAAAAACTCAAAGAGGAGCAGATGGACAGGCTGTTTCTGGAAATTGAGATGCCGCTTGTTTTTACCTTATTTGATATGGAACAGGCTGGGGTGCGCATTGAGGCTGAGGAGCTGAAAAAATATGGAGAACAATTGGGCGAACAGATCGTACAGCTGGAATCCGAGATTTACGAGATGGCAGGGGAGAATTTTAACATCAATTCTCCGAAACAGCTGGGTGTGATCTTGTTTGAGAAGCTGCAGATGCCTCATGCCAAGAAAACAAAAACAGGATATTCGACTGCGGCGGATGTACTGGAAAAGCTGGCTCCGGAATTTCCAATCGTGGATAAGATTCTGGAATACCGTCAGCTTACAAAGTTAAAATCTACGTATGCAGACGGACTGGCAAATTATATCGGACCAGATGGACGGATTCACGGAACGTTTAACCAGACGATTACCGCGACCGGGCGGATCAGCAGTACAGAACCGAATCTGCAGAATATTCCGGTAAGAATGGAACTGGGAAGGCTGATCCGGAAAGTATTTGTGCCTCAGGAAGGCTATGTATTTATTGATGCGGATTATTCGCAGATTGAGCTGCGTATACTGGCGCATTGTTCCGGAGATGCACATCTGATCCAGGCATACCGGGAGGCACAGGATATTCACCGAATGACAGCGTCTCAGGTGTTTAAGACTCCGTTTGACGAGGTGACAGATCTGCAGAGACGAAATGCCAAGGCAGTCAACTTTGGAATTGTTTACGGGATCAGTTCGTTTGGATTGAGTCAGGACTTGAGTATCACGAGAAAAGAAGCGTCTCAGTATATTGAAAGTTATTTTGAGACGTATCCGGGAATCAAAAAGTTTCTTGACGATTCCGTGACGCATGCAAAAGAAGAAGGATATGCCGTTACATTGTTTGGAAGAAGACGTCCGATACCGGAGTTAAAATCCAGCAATTTTATGCAGAGGAATTTCGGAGAACGTGTGGCAATGAATGCGCCGATCCAGGGAACTGCGGCAGATATTATGAAGATTGCCATGATCGGAGTCAACCGGGAACTGAAAGAAAAACGGATGAAATCCCGTATGATCCTGCAGGTTCATGATGAACTTCTGATCGAGACACATCCGGATGAGATCGAGACAGTGAAAGAGATCCTCAAACGGCAGATGGAAACAGCGGCTTCCTTAGATGTGCCGTTGATCGCGGATATGCAGGTCGGAAAAAACTGGTACGAGGCAAAATAGTGATGAAGGTAATTGGAATTACAGGTGGAGTGGGTTCCGGGAAAAGTGCAGTTTTAAAGCTGCTGGAGGAAGAATATCATGCAGTTGTAGTACAGCTTGATGAAGTTGCAAAAGCGCTGCAGAGAAAGGGCACTCCCTGCTGGAAAGCGATCGTAGAAGCATTTGGAAGAGAGATTTTAGATGAAAACGAAGAGCTAGACCGAAAAAAACTGGCCCAAATTGTGTTTCAGAGCAGTGAAAAGCTGGAACAGCTCAATGGGATCGTCCATCCTGCGGTAAAACAGCAGGTGCTTCTGGATATCGAAGAAAAAAGAAAAGAGAAGACAGAGCTGTACGTACTGGAGGCTGCTCTTCTTCTGGAAGCAGGATATGCCAAAATCTGCGAAGAAACATGGTTTATCTATACAGAGGAATCGGTAAGAAGAGAGCGGCTGAAAGCATCCCGGGGATATAGTGATGAAAGAATTACAGATATGATACGCAGCCAGAGTCCGGAAGCGTATTTTCGGAAAAACTGTACCCGGGTGATCGACAACAGCAGAGAGATCGAAGAAACAAGACGACAAATAGGAGAGATACTATGAGATTATGCAGCATTGCCAGTGGCAGCAGTGGAAACTGCATCTATGTAGGCAGTGACAATACACATTTACTGATCGATACCGGAATCAGTAAAAAAAGAATTGATGCCGGTTTAAAGGAGCTGGAGATTAAAGGGGAGGAGCTGGACGGGATTCTGATCACCCATGAGCACTCAGATCACATTCAGGGACTTGGAGTGTTCAGCAGAAAATATGAGATCCCGATCTATGCAACTCCGGGAACGATTGCGGGGATTCAGGCGTATTCCAGACTGGGAGCCATGCCGGAAGGATTGTATCATGTGATACACAGTGATGAATCCTTTATGCTGGGGGATATCAGGGTAAATCCGTTTGCAATTTCCCATGATGCCAACGAACCGACCGGATACCGTCTGGAGTGCAGAGACAAATCTGTGGCAGTGGCGACAGATCTGGGAATCTATGATGCATATACGGTGTCCCATCTCCAGAATCTGGATGCAGTTCTTCTGGAGGCAAACCATGATCTGCATATGTTGGAAGTGGGACCATATCCATATCCGCTGAAGCGAAGAGTAATGGGAGACAAAGGACATTTGTCGAATGAATTGTCAGGACGTCTCCTTTGTGATATACTACATGATAATTTGAAACATATTGTTCTGGGGCATTTGAGCAAAGAAAATAATTATGAAAGTCTGGCATATGAGACTGTCAAACTGGAAGTGACATTAGGGGATAATGCATATAAAGGGGAAGACTTGAATATGGCAGTGGCAAAAAGGGACAGTATTTCAGAGATTATCACCGTTTAACTTGAGGAGGAAAAACCATGAAAAAATGTATCGTAACCGTAGTAGGAAAAGACACTGTGGGAATTATCGCGAAAGTGTGTACATACCTTGCAGAAAGTAAGATCAATATTTTAGATATTTCCCAGACGATCGTACAGGGATATTTCAATATGATGATGGTTGTAGATATTTCAGAAATCGAAAAAGATTTTAAAGTGATCTGTGATGAGATGGAGCAGATGGGCGAAGAGATCGGGGTAAAGATCCAGTGCCAGAAAGAAGAGATTTTTGAAAAGATGCACAGATTATAAGAATAAGCAGAGACGAGGATAAAGACCATGATTAATATGTATGAAGTTTCCGAAACCAATAAGATGATCGAGCAGGAAAATCTGGATGTTCGTACCATCACACTGGGAATCAGCCTGATGGACTGTATTGATTCGGATTTGAATGAATTGAACAGAAAGATTTATGAAAAAATCACAGTAACTGCAAAAGACCTTGTGTCAACAGGAAAACATATTGAAAGAGAATTTGGAATTCCGATCGTAAACAAACGAATTTCTATTACACCGATCGCTCTGATCGGCGGTGCTGCATGTAAGTGTCCGGAAGATTTTGTGACCATCGCAGAAACACTGGATAAAGCGGCTAAGGAAGTTGGAGTTAATTTTATCGGAGGATACTCTGCGCTGGTTTCCAAGGGAATGACAAAAAGTGATGAGAATCTGATCCGTTCGATCCCGCAGGCACTGGCAAGAACGGAGAGAGTGTGCAGTTCTGTCAATGTAGGTTCCACCAGAACCGGAATCAACATGGATGCAGTACGTCTTTGTGGAGAAATGGTAAAAGAAACAGCAGAAGCGACAAAAGAGCGTGATTCTTTCGGATGTGCAAAACTTGTTATCTTTTGTAATGCGCCGGATGACAATCCGTTTATGGCGGGTGCATTCCTTGGAGTGACAGAAGCGGATGCGGTGATCAATGTCGGCGTCAGCGGTCCCGGAGTTGTGAAAAAAGCATTGGAAAAGGTGCGCGGCAAAGGATTTGAAGAGCTTTGCGAGACAATCAAAAAGACGGCATTTAAGGTGACACGAGTAGGACAGCTGGTAGCCGGAGAGGCATCCAGACGTCTGGGAATTCCGTTTGGAATCATTGACTTGTCACTGGCACCGACTCCGGCAATCGGAGACAGCGTGGCAGAGATCTTAGAAGAGATTGGTCTGGAGCGGGTAGGTGCGCCGGGAACGACGGCGGCACTGGCACTTCTCAACGATCAGGTGAAAAAAGGCGGTGTGATGGCATCCTCTTATGTAGGAGGACTCAGTGGTGCGTTTATTCCGGTCAGTGAAGATCAGGGAATGATCGATGCAGTGAATGCAGGTTCACTGACACTGGAAAAATTAGAAGCCATGACTTGTGTCTGCTCAGTTGGTCTTGATATGATCGCGGTTCCGGGAAAGACATCTGCAGCGACAATTTCCGGAATCATTGCAGATGAGATGGCGATCGGTATGGTCAACCAGAAGACGACAGCAGTCCGTCTCATTCCGGTGATCGGAAAAGATGTGGGAGAGATTGTCGAATTCGGCGGACTTCTGGGTTATGCGCCGATCATGCCGGTGAATGAGTTCGGCTGTGAGGCATTTGTAAATCGGGCAGGAAGAATTCCGGCACCGATTCATAGTTTTAAAAACTAGAAACAGGGGAGAAAAGATGAAAAAAATTGCAATCGTAACGGACAGCAACAGTGGTATTACGCAGGAAATGGGAAAAACGATGGGAATTCATGTGATTCCCATGCCGTTCTTTATTGACGGGGAGTTGTTTCTGGAAGATATTACGCTGACGCAGGAGGAATTTTATAAGCGTCTGGGAGAAGATTCTGATATTTCCACGTCTCAGCCATCTCCGGGTGAAGTCATGGAATGCTGGGACGAGCTGCTGAAAGAGTACGATGAGATCGTGCACATTCCAATGTCCAGCGGACTGAGCAGCACTTGTCATGCGGCACAGTCTCTGTCTCAGGAATACGAGGGAAAGGTTTGTGTAGTGGATAACCAGAGAATTTCTGTGACACAGAAGCAATCGGTGGAAGATGCGATCGTGCTCCGGGATGCAGGAAAATCTGCATCTGAGATCAAGGAGATACTGGAGGCTGAAAAGCTGCAGGCAAGTATCTATATTACCGTGGATACGTTAAAATATCTGAAAAAGGGCGGACGTGTTACACCGGCTGCCGCGGCGCTCGGAACGGTATTGAACCTGAAACCGGTGCTTCAGATTCAGGGAGAAAAACTGGATGCATTTTCAAAAGTAAGAGGATGGAAAGCCGCAAAGCGTACTATGCTCAAGGCGATAGAAAAAGATCTGAATGACCGCTTTGCAGACGTCCGGGAAGATATGGTGCTGGGAATGGCTTATACTTGCAGCAAAGAAGAGGCACAGGAATGGAAACAGGAGATCGCGGAGAAGTTTCCGGAATACGAAATTGTAGAAGGTCCGCTTTCTCTGAGCGTTGCCTGTCACATCGGACCAGGGGCTATGGCAGTGACCTGTATGAAAAAAGTCCGGTGATTGCCGCTGGTATTATGAAAAATGTCCGAATAACCTCATTTTATAGGTTATTCGGACATTTTTTAAATCAAATCTAAATCATTTTGTGTTAGAATTGCTTTAATCTATAAATTCTCAGGTGGTGCTTACATGAAAGAACGTATATTGATTATGGAAGATGAAACAGCAATACAGTCTGTTTTATATGAGTTGTTGACTGACGCGGGATATGAAGTTTCATTAGCAAGTGATGGATTGGAAGGAATTTCGCTTTTTTCAGTCACAATCCTTTTCGCTCATTTTGTTAGATATTATGATGCCTAAAATAGACGGTTATGCGGTATGTGAATTTATTCGTAAAAAGTCCCGGATTCTGATTATCATGCTTACGGCTATGGACGAAGAAGAAGCACAAATAAGAGCTTTTGAATTGCAGGTTGATGATTATATCACAAAGCCCTTTTCGTTAAAACTTGTTTTAATGAGAATTGAAGCTGTACTTAGACGGATCAAGGAAAAATCAGAAAAACAAAAAATACTCTCTGCGCAAGGAATTGAACTCAATAAAGACAGTCATGAGGTATATAAAAACGGTGCTCCTGTCAATTTAACACAACTCGAATTTGAACTTTTACTGACCTTTTTGAACCATAAAAATCAAGTCCTCACGAGGGATAATCTGATCCAACAAGTATGGGGCTATGATTTTGCCGGCGACGAAAAAACAGTAAATATACATATTATGAATTTGCGACGAAAATTAGATACAGGATGTATTCATACAATACGAGGGGTGAGATATAAATTTGAGAGCAAAAATTAATGACAGCCTGAGTGCAAAAGTTTTCTTATGGATCGCAGGTTCTTTAATTTTATGTAGTTTTCTTATTTATGGAAGTATTCTGTTTTTCCTGCCGAAAAGTTATGTGGCTGTATCATCAGAACATATCAACACGGAAATAAAAGAACTGACAGAAACACTTTCTAAAACAAAATTTGAAAATTCAAAAGATGTATTGGAAAAATTTTGTTCAGATCATCAGGCAACTATCATCGTTCAATGTGGTGGAGAAGAACAGCAGTATGGAACGCCTGACGAAGTTTCTTCAGAGAAAGAAGAAATGTTATCCTTTGCTCAGGAGATTCAATTCTCTGACAGAGCAGAGACATATATGCTCAATATCATTGCCCCGATTTCCTCCAGTCATGAGTTAATAAGTGCGTTATTAAAATTATTGCCGTTTCTTTTGATAATTATTTTCCTGGTTTCATTTTCAGGGGCATGGATTTGCAGCCGTTTGATCGTAAAACCAGTGATAGAAATCAGTGAAGTTTCAAAACGAATGGAAAAGCTTGATATGACCTGGCAATGTAAGATAAACCGTACAGATGAAATTGGTATTCTTGCAAATAGTCTGAATTCCATGTCCCAAAATCTGTCAGATACCATGCTGAAACTGGAAACAGCAAACAGACAGTTAAAGCAGGATATGGAGCATATTGACGAACTGAATAAACAGCGTCAGTATTTTTTTGCGACAGCTTCCCATGAATTGAAAACCCCGATCACCATAATCAAAGGGCAGGTGGAAAGTATGATTATGGAAATTGGAAGATATAAGGACACGAGAACGATACTTCCGGAAACATTAAAAGAAATTGAAAATATGGAACAGCTTGTAAAGGAAATCCTGTCGATATCAAAGCTGGAAATGAATACAATGAGTCATACGGAGCTTCTTTCTCTTTCCAATATTCTGAAACGTGTATATAAACATCTTATCCCACTGGCCAATGAAAAACATATCCGTATTCAGAAGAATATTTCAGAAGATGTTATGATGATGGGAAATGAGCTGCTTTTGGAAAAAGCAGTCCATAATATCATCAGCAACGCAATACGGCACTCCCCTGTTGGTGCCGAACTGGGGTTAGAACTGTCTTTTGATTCTCTTCTTGTCAGAAACAGTGGTGTAAATATTCCGGATGAAGATTTGGATAAACTGTTTACTCCATTCTATTGTGTGGAAAAATCACATAATAAACTGACCGGCGGAAGCGGGTTGGGACTATATCTTGTAAAAATTATCTTGGAACAGCATGGTCTGTCATATACGATTGAGAACCGGCAAGACAGTGTCTGCTTCAAAATCACATTAAATTCACATAATCTAAATTAAAATTAAATGGAATCTAAATCGAAGTTAAACCGTCCTTTCTTATACTGCAGATATAAAGAAAGGACGGTGTTTTTATGAATGTAGGAAAGCGGGCATTTCTCTATCTGACCCGCAAAAAAGGAAAAAATTTATTGCTTGGAATAGTATTTCTATTGATTTCATTCTCCTTGCTGACAGGAAGTGTGGTCTATTTGGGGATCCGGCAGGTTTCTGAGGATTTGCGTTCCAATATTGGTGCTTCTTTCAATATCAGACCTTATGAACAGTTTGATATGAATAACGGACAGGTTTCCAGTAAGGGGACACCTGTCATTGATGAGCAGTCCATTCGGCGGGTTATTTCCATCGTTGGAAAAGATCTGAAATGCTACAATACAGAACACTCCGGCTATGTAAAGGGAGAAAACCTGTCATTTCTCGCAGGGACAGGACACAGTGAAGAAAGCAATATGGGAACTGTAAAAGCAGTGCGTGATTCCAGCTTGTGCCAAGCCTTTTTGGATGAGGAATACGAACTGGCAGAGGGGGAACATATCAGATCAGAGGACAACGGTAAAATTCTTATCAGTAAAGCCCTTGCCGAACAAAACAATCTTGCTGTTGGAGATAAGATAACCCTTACCCATGCAAAACTGGGTTCAGACGATGGTGTATATACAGACCTGATGAAAGAAAAAAGTGCATATGAAACAGTGGAAATCAAAGGAATCTACGATATAAAAAATGCTTCCGATAATGCGTTAAATCCGACAGCGAAAAAAGCCGAAAATCTTATTTTTTCAGATAGTCAACTGTTAATCAACTTGCAGGAGCAAGGTGTTTATGAGGGCGAGATTTCTTTTTTCATTGCCGACCCACTGCATCTTGACAAGATGGTATCAGAAATAAAAGGGATTGATTCGATTGCCTGGAACAACCATGTCATCAATACGAATGACTTCAAGTATTCTAAGATTGCAGAACAGCTTCAAAGTATGCAAAAGATCGTTGTCGCACTGATTGCGGTTGCTGCAGTATTGGGATTTCTGGTATTTATGCTGATACTGACATTCAGGATTCGTGGAAGAATGCAGGAAGCCGGCATTTTACTTGCCGTAGGAAAACCGAAACAGCGGATTATCGGGCAATTTCTGATAGAGGCAATGATTCTGCTGTGGATCGGCTTTCTAGTGGCAATCATTATCTTTCTTCCGCTTGCAGATACATTAAATTCATTCCTGTTTGATTCCATAACACAATCAACGATTCATAAGAATTACTTACAGCCAGATTTCCTGCATTTTGTCATATTGTTCATTTTAGAAAATCTGGGTGTTCTTCTGACAGTTCTTGTGTGCAGTGGAGCGATCCTGTCATTAAAACCGAAAGAGATTTTAACCAAAATGAGTTAGGAGGGTATTACAATGAATTTTTTGAAACGCGCTATAAAATACTGTGTCAGACAGAGATTACGTACGCTGTTGCTGTTTTTGACATTTACTCTGCTGTCTACAACCGTTTTGATTGCAGTTTCCAGCGAGGAAGCTGTTTTGCAAGGAACAAAGCAGATAAAGGAAACTGTAGGTGCTTCCGTTCGTATGGAAATTGACATGAACAATCAGAATAATTTTGGCCCGGCTGAGGATTTCGGAAATGGGGCTTCTGGATATACCTATAATGGCGACCGTATTACAGAAAAAATAATAAGTGCAATTTCAAAACTTCCCAATGTTGTGAGCCATAACGCTAAAATAGATGGTGGCTATTGGGGGATTCCGGAAAATTTCGAGCCGATTCCGGGCATGGTGAATGCACCAGGTTTGTCAATCCCTTATACTGCAGTATTGGATTCTTCTTTAGATATAAAATTTTTAAATGGAACATATAAACTGGAAGAAGGACGACATATTAATCCTGATGACTCTTGCACAGTTTTGATTTCAAAAGAATTGGCAGACAAAAACAATCTTTCTGTAGGAGATAAAATTACTTTTCAAGAGTTTGAAACAGGAAAAACGGAAAGTACCTTTACCATTGTAGGAATTTATAGTGGTACAGAGGGTACGACAAAACAAGCGATCACACCGGATGGGATTCCTGCAAACAGTAGTTATATTGATATGGATGGTCTGAAAAAGTTTTATGACGGAGTAAATGAAAAATTGGAGGGATATGACAATCTTGATATTTATACGCACTCTCCAGAGGAATCCAAAGAGCTTATGGAAACCATCAAAAACCTTCCAGAAGTAAAAGGCAAAACATTTACTTTCGATGTCAACACAGAAGATTTTGACTTAGTATCCACCCCATTGTCTTCTTTTGGAAGTATGGTTGATACGGCTGTATTAACAATTACTGCAATTGGCATGCTTGTTATTGTATTGTTCCTTGTTTTATGGACGAGAAACCGTAAGAAAGAAATTGCTGTTTTACTTGCAGTTGGTCGAGGCAAGGCAGAAATTGTCGGACAGTTCCTGACAGAAAATATATTGATTGCAATACTATCCATGTTTGCGTCAACGGCATTATCTTTTGAGCTTGCAAATCAAATCGATTCATTCATTATCAGCAGATCGGGAGAAAATATATCCAAATTGACCGTTCAGATTGCCACATCAGATATGCTTAAAGTATTTGGCATTGGTGTTATTTTGATTTGTCTTGCGGTTATTGTTGCTTCCTATACGGTCATTCGTTTACAACCGAAAGATATTTTAACTAAAATGGAATAGGAGAAATGTGATTATGAGTATATTATCGTTTTCAAATTTAAGTTATAGCTATGACAAGAAAAAGAACATATTTAGTAATATCAGCGCAGAAATGGAACTGGGAAAAATATATGCGATTTTAGGACCGTCTGGTTGTGGCAAAACAACATTACTTTCTTTGTTGGGTGGATTAGATAGTCCTACCAAAGGCAAGATATTATTTAATGGAGAAGATATTACTGAAAAAGGATTCGCAAATCATCGCCGGAACCATGTTTCCTTTATTTTTCAAGCATATAATCTCATTGATTATATGACACCATTAGAAAACGTAAAATTGACAAGTAAATTACCACCGGAACCGGTTTTAGAAAAAATGGGATTGACGAAAGAGGAAATGAAACGGAATGTGTTACAACTTTCCGGCGGTCAACAACAACGTGTAGCGATTGCAAGGGCATTGGCTTCAGAAGCACCCGTTATTTTGGCTGATGTAAACTGAACCCCATGTGCTTACTGTACATAGCGTGTACACAGTAGGATTATATGACAATATAGGTACATGATACACAAGTAATGAGAAAAAATGTGTATGCAGTAGGAAAAAAGTATTAATATCTGGTATGAGGAAAGACATCCTTGTAGCAGGTTTTTTATTGTCAATAATAGACAGGTTTACAAGTAATATTTTGTTGGTATGTGTGAATAGCTTTCTGTTGGAGGATAGGGTAGTGTTGTAGTCGAAAAGGAAAGGAGAAATGTAAAATGAGTAAAGAACTTACAACAGAACAGAAGATTATGCAGGCAACACAGTATGGACTATTGATTTATGCAGGACAACGGAAAATCTATGATGAGGATGAACGATTAAAGTTGGAAAAGATTGCAAACGAAATAGGAGAGTATTGGGGACTGGAAGAACCTGTAGCAGGTTATCCGGAACTTTTTGAGGAAATTACACTCCAGGGGCTTTGCAGATATGCTAGCGAAATGCAATATACGCATGGAGAAACAGAGCGGGAACGAATCAAAGAAGTATTGGATTTGGTGTATGAGATGAAGAAGCATTGGTCTGAATAAGGGCAACCGAATTAGACAGGAAGGGAGAAACCTCAAGGATTACTTTAGAACGTTAAGAAAGTGAAAGAATCATGGAATAATTTCAAAAGTTAAAAAGCAAATTAAAGAAAAGCCACAGCCTCATACAATGGAAGCTATGACTTTTCTTCTTTTCCCTCGATGAGATACTCATAGGAAACATGAAAGATCTCAGTAAGCGCTTTTAATTCTACATCTGTGACATAACGCTTATTGGTCTCAATTCTAGTAATCACATTTTTATCCATATCATACCCATTCAGCTGAAGCTGGTAGGCTAAGAGGCGCTGTGACATATTATGCTGGCGGCGGAGTTCAATGAGCCTTTGGCTGATCAGATTTTTCTCCCCGGTGGATGTTTTCGGTTTTGGCATATCTCTAATCCCTCCTGCAAATAGTGTTGACAGGTTTGTCTCACTTTTTGCACTTTTTCTATTGATTTTACACGGGATTAGGAATACAATCGGTTGTAAAAGTGAGACAAAAAATATACCAAAATAGAACGATTGGATTGGTTGGAGAAAAACGGAGAGAATAAGAAAGAGCGATATAACAAGAGAAATTTAAGAAGTGGTTGCTTTTCCGGTTTAGAGAAGCCCGGAAAAGAATGCGTTGATATCGGTGTGGAAGATTTTAGCAAGGGCAACAAGTTCCGATACCTTGATGTTCATACGGTTGGTTTCCAGCTTGGCATAAGTGCTTTTGGACATAGAAATCCCCATCAGGTTTAATTTTGCAATGACCTGATCCTGGGTAAGTTTATTCGCATAACGAATTGTCTGGATATTTTTACCGATATCCATATCTGGTCTGATTTTCTGCATGATAAGGTCCTTTCATTTCTTGAATATTTCGCAATAAAGAAACTTTATATTGATTTTACTGGTTTCACTTTTTACAATGTTTCGTAATAAGGAATTATTTACAAGAAGGGTGATTGGTATGCACCAAAGAGATATGGAGCGGTTTGCTTTCCTGTTTTTATGCGGAAAGCGTGACAGGGCAATCTTGCTGGGAAAGGAAAAAATGACGTTTTCAGATTTGGACAGGCTGACGTATGTTTCTGATTTTCTAGGATTCAAGCTGTATAACTTAGAAATCTGGAATGAATATGCAGGACAGTTCAGTGAACAGTTTCGGCAGTTGGAATTGCTGTATGATGAAACCTGCAGCATTGTGTCCTGGGATCCGACAGAAGCAGATGAGCATTTACATGATAAATGGCTTCAGGAGTTTTGTACTCAGGTAGCGGATCAGGAAATGCGGAAACAGCTGGAACAGATCATCAAACAACAGTATCAGGAAAAAGGGATGGTAGATCCCACGGAGACAGACATCGTGTAGGTGCCTGTCTTTTTTTCGCAGAAAATCAGGAAAGGCTTCAAAGGGAGGTGATAGGAAACGTGAGCATCAGTATTCATGAATTACTGGCAGTAGCAAGGGAATCGGAGGGTGTGAAGGCAGTTCAGGGTGATGATATGCTGTGTGAGAAACGGTTTGCACCAGACACCCGGTATATGGTGGAGTTTTTGCTGCTGGAGCAAAAGGAGCAGTTTGGAGAAAAGGGAGAGTATCATCGTTATTTTTTGACCAAGGAAGCATACCAAGAACTGATTAACCTGCAGAACCAGGGAGTCCTGCGCTTTCAAAGGCAGGCGCTTGTTTTAGAGGGAACACTGCATTATCTTCCAGCCCAGGCATTTTTCCGGGACCGGGAGTAGGAAGTTTAACAGGCTGGAAAGAAAAGAACAGCTGCCGGAGCGCTCCGCCGGACGCAAGGACTCTTTCTCCGGAAGTGTTTTACAGAATGACAAAGAAGGGAGTGGTAGGCGATGATTATTGGAATCGACCACGGATATTATGCTATTAAAACAAAACAGGTGTGTTTCCCAACAGGGCTGATGCGGTACACCTATGAACCTTATACCATGCAGAATGTTCTTCAATACGGAGGTGCTTATTATGTGTGTGGAACGGGGCGGCAGACTTTAGTAAAGGATAAGACTGCCAATGACAATTATTATCTTTTGACGCTGGCTGCACTGGCACAGGAGATCCGAAAACGAAAAGGAGGGAGAACAGCCAAGGTTGTTCTTGCAGCCGGACTTCCCCTTACCGGATTTGGAAGGGAAAAACAGAGATTTAAGGAATATCTGTTTCGGAAGGAACAGCCTGTCCGATTTTTCTACGAAGGGGAACGCTATGAAATCCAGATTGAGGATGTGAAACTGTTCCCCCAGGGATACTCGGCTCTGGCTCTTTACCCGGAATATTTAAAGGATGAACCCTCTGTTCTTCTTGTGGATATCGGAGGCTGGACGGTGGATTTGATGCGCCTTGATAACGCTGTTCCCAATGCAGCTACCTGCAGGAGTCTGGAACTGGGGGTCATTCGCTGCATGGATGAGATTCTGGAACAAGTGCGCAGAAACACCGGGCTGTCCATAACAGAGACACAGGTTGAGCGCATCTTACAGGGGAAGTCCTGCAGCATGCCTGCGGAAGTGGTGTCTTTGATCGAGAAACAGGGCAGGCTTTACATTGAAAAGATATTGTCTGCGATCACCGAGGCAGGCTTTGATCTGCGGGCAGTTCCTTCCATTTTCATGGGAGGCGGGGCTGCTATTTTTCAGCACCGTGTAAGTACCCAGGACCGCCTGTGTCGCCCGATTTACCTCACCGACGTCCATGCCAACGCTGCCGGATATGAACGGATTGTGGGGCAGATGAGAACGCTGTGAGCCGCCCGGTCTTTTCCTTTCGTCCCAACCTTAAGAACCCGGAGCATGAAAAAGCGTGGCGGCTTCTGATGGAAGTTCCGGCAGGACAGAGGAACCAGTATCTGGTGGATGTGATTTTAGAAAAAGAAGAGCGGGAAACCTTACGGAAACTGATTCAGGAGACTGTTCGGGAAGAACTAAAAAGTGGCGGTATGGAACGAATGCCAGCATGTGAAAAGGAAGAAATTCCCGGTCAGATGCTGGATTTTTTATTTCAGATGGAGCAGGAGTAAAGGGGGTGAGGCCTATGGACAAAGAAAATATGGCATTGTTGGATCTGCTTGGGTTTTGCATGCATTTGACATGGATTCTTTAGTGGGTATTGTGAATAGCTTTCTTTCAAATTTTGGAGTATGTTGTGTATAACAAAACGAAAGGAGAAACGCAGATGGCAGAAATGAAGAACATATGCGGAAAGATCCCGGTGGAATTACATGAGAAAGTACGAGCCGAGATCGAAGAGAAGGACACGAGTACACAGATATTCATCCAGCAGGTGATTGAAGAACATTTTAACAGACTGGAAGGCAAAGGAGAAGAGAGCATGGAAAAAAGAACATTAGCAGTACAGGTCACAGAGGATTTATTCCAGAGAGTCAAATGGGCAGTCGCAAAAGAAGGCATCAAACAGAAAGATTTTCTCATCCGCATCATCGAAAAAGCGGTGGAAGAGGTAGAAGCCAAATGGAAAGAACTGGAACAGCCGGAAGAAACCCCAGAAGCAGACAGACTGGAAGAAGCAGAAGGACCTGCAGAAGAGACCAGTGAAGAAGAGATTGCCGAAGAGGGAATCGAAGGGATGGAAGCTGCGGAGGAAGAACCAGACGATGAGAGCTTCGAAGAATTCGCAGAACTGGAAGAGGAAGAACCAGATTCAGAACTTCCCGAAGATGCAGATGAGGAAGATGAACTGTCAGAATCCGAGGAAGAAACCGAAGAGATTGCATAATGCCAAATACATAGAACTTAAAAACCGACAGGCGGTGTGGGAAAGAAACCATTCCGCCTGTCTTTGTCAGCAAAGGAGGTTGATAGCCGCAACCATTCGATTTTTTGATTTATTCAGTGGAATTGGGGGATTCCGGGAAGGGTTAAGACGCGCAGGCGGTTTTACATGCGTAGGGCACTGTGAGGTGGATGCTTATGCGGATAAGAACTACCGATTGCTGTTCGACACAGAAGGGGAGTGGTTTTGTAATGACGCAAGAACAATCGAAACAGAGCGAATGCCAGACTTTGATCTTTTGTGTGCAGGATTTCCTTGCCAGGCATTCTCTATCGCCGGAAAGCGAGGAGGATTTGCAGATGCCAGAGGAACTCTGTTCTTCGAGATTGCCAGACTGGTTGCAGACAAGCGACCTGCGTATTTCATCCTTGAAAATGTTCCCGGACTGCTTTCGCATGACAAAGGCAGGACGTTTCACACCATCCTCAGTACGCTATCTGAGCTGGGGTATGGTGTGGAATGGAAAGTGCTTAACAGCAAGGATTTTGGAGTCCCCCAATCCAGAAAGCGGGTGTATCTTGTCGGATATCTTGATCGAAGATGTGCCGGAAAAATATTACCTTTCCCAACAGCAAATGGAACGCCTCTTGTTCAAGTCCAGACAGGCAGACAGGGGGAACGAATCTACAAAGCCGAAGGGTTAAGTTGTACCCTGACTTCCGGAGCGGGAGGCGTTGGTGGAAAAACCGGATTATATGAGGTTGGTGTTCCTATCAAAGAGAATACCAAGCAGGGATATAAGATGGCGTATCCGGGAGACAGCATTGACCTGGGATATGCAGGAATGAACACCCGGAGAGGGCGTGTGGGGCATCAGATTGCCCATACCCTGACCACAGGAATCCAGCAGGGGACACTTCATTTTGTGGATTTGTCTCCGCCACCTCTGGTGACAGAGCATTGCAGATGTCTGAATACCAGACAGTCCGGCATCCATAATCACAAAGGAGAATGCTCCGGTGTATTAAAAGAGGAAGGTGCCAGAGCAGTGCTGACTCCGGGAAGAGAAGAAACCCGGCAGAATGGTCGGAGGATGAAGGAGCCGGAAGAGCCGATGTTCACCATTACTGCCACAGACAGGCATGGAGTTGCCTATCGGGGCAGAATCCGGAAACTGGTGCCAAGGGAATGTCTGAGACTGCAGGGGTTTTATGACTGGCAGATTGACCGCATCGAACAGGATACTTCGGACAGCCAGCTTTATAAACAGGCTGGAAATGGAGTGACTGTCAACGTGATCGAAGCCATCGGAACGCTTCTTCGGCAGGCAGATGCAGAAATCCGGGCAGAGGATGAAAAGACAAAGAGGTAAGGCAGTATGGCAATTGGAATTCAGAACCAATACTTTGGTACAGAGATTGAGATGACAGGTATTACCAGACAGAGGGCTGCAGAAGCAGTGGCAGAATTGTTTGGAACACGCGCAGTTTATGATTGCGGATATTATCAAACATGGTCTGTGATGGACCGAGAAGGGAAAAAATGGAAGTTTATGTATGATGGCAGTATCTATACACAACGCAGGGAGCGTGGCCAGATGGTTCATGCCGGAAGTGAATATAGTACGGAGATGGTAAGCCCGAAACTTGAGTATTCTGAGATGGGAAAACTACAGGAAGTAGTCAGGTGTCTCAGACATCACCGGGCAAGAGTGAATGAATCCTGTGGGCAGCACGTTCACGTGGATGCCTCAAATCATACGGCAAGGAGCCTGAAAAATGCCATGACGATTATGTATTCGAAAGAGGATATTCTGTTTAAGGCATTGAAAGTGCAGACTTCCAGAGAAAGCAACTATTGTCAGAAAGTACGCCCCATTGTGCTGGAAAAAATCCGCAGGATGCCAAACAGCACCATTTCCATGGAAAAGCTGAAACAGATATGGTACGGAGGCAGGGATGGAAGTCATGATCATTATGACAGTACCCGGTATTATGCCTTAAACCTGCATGCAGTGTTTTTGAAGGGAACGCTGGAATGGCGGTGTTTTGAAAGCACTCTCCATGCAGGAAAAGTACGGGCAAATATCACGCTGGCTCTTGCCATTTCCGCTCAGGCCATCAATCAGAAATGTACCCAGATGCGGAAAACAGAGATTACCGAGAATCCTGCGTTTACATTCCGTACCTTTTTACTGCGGTTGGGGCTTATCGGACCGGAATATAAAAATGTCCGAGAACATCTGCTTGCCAACCTGGAAGGGGATCGGGCGTGGAGATATGACCGCAGTCAGTATGAATGTTTGAATAGAAATCATCGGGCAGAGGATGTCCGATAGGAGGTAGAGATGAAAGAAACGTATTATTTTGCCTATGGCAGTAACATGAACTTAGATCAGATGGCATACCGCTGTCCGGCAGCTTCTGTAGTAGAGCCTGTCCATTTGGAAGGGTATCGCCTGACCTTTTGTGGCAGGGGGAAGGGAAGCGGTGTTGCCACTATTCTGCCGGAAGAGGGAAGCCGGGTGGAAGGTGTACTTTGGAAGATTACACCGGAGTGTGAAAAGAGCCTGGACTTTTATGAAGGTTATCCCCATCTTTATGGGAAGGAGCCTGTTCTTGTTCAGGGCAAGGATGGCATGAAAAGGGAAGTCATGGCATATACCATGAATGCTCCGTATAAGGATCAACCAGCGATTCCTTCTGATCTTTATTTTATGGGGATCGTGGAAGGCTGTCATCAAAATGGGATTTCCAGCCGCTCGGTGACCGATGCGTTAAAGCGTGTCCGGGAGGAAGTGGGCAGACAGAAACCCAGTCAAAAGAAAACAGAAGTAAGCAGATAACAAATCCGCAGGGGAAAGCCTCTGCGGTATTTTTAACGAAAAAAGGAGAATGCAATGAAGAGCAGAAATATCAAAACAAGACTTGCAGCCTTCGGGCTCGCATTGCTCATGGGCCTTAGTCCGCTTGGAAATTTGGCGGATGTCCATGCGGCAGAAAGTGAAATTTCACAGAATGCTGTGACAGAAAAAGAAAGTAAGACAGAATCGGATCATCCGGTGTCGGAAATTTCTGAGCAGACAGTGACTGCAGAGGATATCACCAAAGATGTTTCCGACAAGGAATTTATGGCAGAGACCTGCATGGAAGGGATTCAGTATGATCCAGAAAAAGAGGATGTGACTTTGGAACGTATCGAAGCAGAGGATGGCAGTGCGTATCATCCAGACCAGGCAGGGACTTATGTCGCAACGTACTGGGTTGTGCCAAAAGATGAGCGTGACAGCTACTCTATTACCCGTAAGATTATTCTGACCGATACGGAAGGGCAGGCCCATGCAGAAGAAAACGGTGGGCAGAAACAGAAGGAGGATACGAAATCCGAAGAAGATTCGGAGACGCCTGTGCAGGAGATCCCGGATGTGGAAGTAACGATATCCGGGGAAGATGCAGATGCACAGGCAGCAAGGGAACTGGAAGAAAAGATTGAGGATGGGGAAGTGATGATGTTTTCCGGTGCAGAGAATACCTTTACTGCAAGAGAAACGGTACATCTGGAAAAAGGAGAAACCATCTACTATCCAAGTTATATTGGAAATTATCTGACCTGTTGGTTTACCGTAAATGGAAAGATTGCCTATTGTCTGGAATCCCATCGTTCTTCACCGCCAAGTGGAGATTATGTGGCACAGGTATTGGACAGCAATAAAAACCTGCAGAAAGTGTTGTATTATGGCTATGGCGGTGCGGGGGATATTACCGGAAGTTATCTGTCTGGTAAGACAAAAGAAGAGAAGTATGTATATACGCATATCGCAGCCAGCTATGCTTACGCAGGTGAGGCAGGATTTACGGGATGCAAGTATGAGGATCTGGTAAAAGCAGGGGTGATTGCCTATATTGACCATCTGTTTGCTATGGAAGAACCGCCGAAAGGGGAGATTTCCCTTTCTAAAACATCCGTAAAAGCAGTCCGTGATGGAAATGTGCAGAAAACACCGGATATCACATTGTCCGGGGATCATCGAAACTATATTTCTGTCAATGTGCCAAAAGACATCGCCATTTATAACAAGACAAAGGGAACTTCTGCAGAGAATGGTACGTTGAAGATTTATGGCGGTGATACGTTTTATCTGACTGCATCCATGCTCCATACCGGAACCTATTCCTCCGGAGAACTGCACGGTTCTGTGGGAGAGACTTGGAGAACTTTGGTGTTATCTACTGGAAACAATAATCAGGATATCGGAGTGTTTGAATCAGAAAAGGCGAATCCGGTCAGCTTTACAGTCAACTGGCTGGAGATGACAAGGATTGAACTTCTCAAAAAAGATGCAGATACCAAGAACCCATTGGATGGCGCAGTCTATGGCATTTATACAGACAGCAAGTGTGAGCATCTGTTAATGGAAATGCCAGCTACCGGGGAAGATGGAAAGGCAGTCAGTGATTACTTTGAGGCAACCATCAAAACCGTATATGTGAAGGAAATTAAGGCTCCAGACAGCTATGCGCAGAGTGATGTGATTCATAAGGTGGATGTGGAAGCCGGAAAGACGGTTACGATCACTGCAACCGATGAGAGGGTAAAAGGCGCTGTCCATATCAAAAAGATTGATAAGGAGACACAGGACTTTCTTCCACAGGGAGACAGTTCCCTTGCAGGAGCCGTGTATGGTCTGTATGCCAGAGAGGATATTGTCCACCCAGATGGAAAGACGGGCGTTTTGTTCAAAAAAGACAGCCTCATCGCGCAGGGGGTGATCAAGGAAGATGGCACCTTAGATTTTTCTGAACTGTATCTGGGAAAAATGTATGTGAAAGAGATCACTCCGCCGGAAGGCTATACGGTGGATCCAACAGAATATGAGGTGACCCTTACCTACGAAGGACAGGAAGTGGCAGAGGTAACCAGGGACCTGACCGTACAGGAACAGGTGAAGAAACAGGCGTTCCAGCTCATCAAGATCAGTGAAGATGGGAATCAGACAGAAACAGACCTTGTGGAAGGGGCTGGTTTTAAAGTGTACCTGGTTAGCAGCCTTTCCAAAGTAAAGAGTGGGGAATTACAGCCGTCCAATGGGGATCAGTTTACAGCGGAAGATTTCCGTGGGTATGATTTCAGTAAAGAAGAGGTGGCAGTGACCTATGTGGATGGCAAGGCTGTGCCGGTGCCGGAACTCATTACGGATAAAAAGGGATATGCCCTTAGCCCGGAACTTCCGTATGGTCTTTATGTGGTAGAAGAAAGTACGGTGCCGGAGAATTTGAAAGCCATCGATCCGTTTTTAGTAAAGGTAGATGAGGACAGCAGAGAGCCGATGGTGTGGCGTGTGTTCGATGACCGTCCGTTTGAATTTTTATTAAAGATTGTGAAAAAGGATGCACAGACAGGCAATCCGGTTTTGAAGGCAGGCGCTTCCTATAAAATCTTTGATATGGAAAAAGAGGAATATGTAGAGCAGACGGTATTCTATCCGAAGAAAGAGACCATCAGTGTTTTCAAGACGAATGAGGAAGGTTATCTGGTCACACCGGAAGAGCTGAAATGTTCTACCTATCGGATTGAAGAAGTGAAAGCGCCGGAAGGATTTGTAAGACAGGGGTATGAAATGTCCTTGTATGAAGGGCAAACTGTGATTTCTCCATTAGAAGTGAGCGAAAAAGGCAGTTACAAAGAAAATGCCAAAGAGGGAATCGTGATTACCGTTTCTTCTGATACTGCCCATCAGATCGATCCGGATACCGGAGCAGTTATCGTGGAAGTCGAGCAGCCAAACGATGAACAGGTGGGAAGCCTGACATTAACGAAAACCGGGGAACAGCCAGTAGAGGTGAAGGGAGATTCCCTGCTTGCAAAAGCCAAGAGACTGGCAGGAAAGATCAAAGATGCAGTGACCGGAGAAGATACCGATACCGGGGTGTTCCATGACTTTGTATATGAAGAATCCGGCGTGGAAGGGGCAACCTTTGAGCTGTATGCTAAGGACACCATTTATTCTCCAGATGGAACAAAAGATGAGCAGGGCAATCCGGTTATCCGCTATGAAAAAGATGATCTGGTAGCAACCCTGGTCACAGATAAAGAAGGAAAAGCAGTAGTGAACAATCTTCCACTGGGTTCTTATTATCTGAAAGAAACGGTGGCAGGCGACCATTTCGTACTGAATCCGGAACAGAAGGAATTTACCCTGACCGCAAAGGATGATACCCAGGCAGTGGTTTACGAAGGGGTTGCCTATAAAAATGAAAGACAGAAGATTTCCATTTCTATAGAAAAGAAGGATGCAGTCACAGAAGAGAAGCTGGAAGGCGTTATCTTTGGATTGTATGCAAGAGAAGATATCCTGTCCCAGCAGGGTGAGGTTCTTGTAGAAAAGGATACGCTGTTGGAAAAGAAAGCAACGGATGAGAACGGACAGCTTACTTTTGACAGCGACCTCTACCATGGGAAATATTATGTGAAAGAGGAAGTGAGAAAACCGGGGTATCTTTCAAATGAGGAAATCTGGGAAATCGATGCCTCTTATACAGACCAGAACCTTGCAGAAATCCAGCTGACCAAAGAGGTGGAAAACCAGCCGACTGAGAGCCAGTTTACGAAAACCGATGCTACAACCGGGGAAGAACTGGAAGGAGCCAAGCTGCAGATCATCGATAAAGAGGGCAACATTGTGGAAGAGTGGATCAGTACGAAAGAACCGCACGTGGTATATGGACTGCCAGAGGGAACTTATACGCTCCATGAAGAATTGCCGCCTTATGCAGAGGGCTATGTATCTGCGGAAGATATCGAGTTTGAAGTAAAGGAAGATGGCAGTGTGACCAAGGTGGAGATGAAGGATGCCTATTCCAAAGTGGAAATCTCCAAGACGGATATTACCACAGGCAAAGAACTGAAAGGAGCCAAGCTGCAGATCTTAAATAAAGAGGGTGAGATTCTGGAAGAGTGGGTAACGGACGGGAAACCTCATCTGGTAGAGAAACTTCCAGTAGGGGAGGAGCTGACTCTGCGTGAGATCACCGCACCGGAAGGTTATGAGATTGCAGAGGATGTGAAATTTACACTGGAAGATACTATGGAGATTCAGAAAGTGGAGATGAAGGATGCAAGAACACCGGAAACACCGGGTGTACCGCAGACAGGGGATAATCACTGGAAACCAGTCCTGCTGTTTGTTCTTCTGGGAGTATCAGTAGCCGGACTCATGGTAACCATAATTTATAAGAAGAAACATGGAAAAACGGAAAAAGCGAAAAAAGAAGAATAAGCTGTGGATTCTGCAGTCAGTATTGTGTGCTGTCTGTATGTTCAGTGCAGCGCTGCTTTATTATGATTATGTGGCCGTTCCCCGGCAGAACAGGGAACTGGTGGAGGAGTTAAAAACCTGCTTCCCGGAGGATATTCCTCCGGGCGGGGGCTCTCCGGGACAGAAACCAGAACAGGCTGGAAGAGAACCGGAAGTGTCTGCCATTGACCTTCGATCCCTCCAGAGTAAGTATCTGAATGTTCGGGGCTGGCTTACGATCCCGGAGAGTGGCATCGATTATCCGGTACTGCAGAGCAATGTGGAAGATCCAGAGTATTATCTGCGGAGAGATTACCGGGGAAACTACGACATCAATGGAAGTTTGTTCTTCCAGGCAGACTGTATTCTGGGAGAATCCGGGAATCTGACCATCTACGGTCACAACATGAACAGCGGTGCAATGTTCGGGAATCTGGATCAGTACGTCTCCTATGATTACTGGAAAGCACATCCCAAGGTGTTTTTTCAGACACAGGAAGGCATGGAAGAATACCAGATAGCGGCAGTTTTGAAAGCCGATGTGTCCATGTTTGACTTTCAGCAGGCATCTTTTCACAGTCCACAGGGTGCGGAGGCTTATGTACAGCAGGCAAAAGCGCTGTCGCTGTTTGAAACAGGGGTAGATGGCATAGGTTGTGAGAAAACTCTGACACTGGTGACTTGTTCTTATGAGTGGAAAGAAGCCCGGAACATCCTTGTGGCAGTAAAAGTAGGGACTTAAACGGGGAAAGTGTTCAAAGATAGGTACTTTCTTCTGCTCTCTGGATATATCCTGCGGTGATCTGGGGCAATTTCCTGCGGGAAGTGTTCAAAACCACTCCAAAAGTGCAGAATGTGAGACGGGATGGAAGTCGGAAAGTGATGCTACGGAACAAAAAGTGTTCGAAGTTAAGGAACGTGCAACAAGTTGTGGCGGCTTGTGTAGTCTTGTAGTGTTGGAGGAGTGTTCAAAAGTGGGTGCTTTTCCAGCCCTTTGGTGACTTTTTGGAACTGAAGTTGCCGGGAAGTGTTTGAAAGTACCCAAAAAGTGCAGAATGTGAGACACAACTGCATGAAAAAGACAGTACCATCATAAAAAAAAGGTGTTCGAGGATGTAGGATGCACAACGAAATGTGGCGTGATGTAGTGTCAGAAAGTGTTCGAAGACTGAGACTTTCGCAGCTATCTGGATGTATCTTCTATCTATCGGAAGAGTGTTTTCAAGAAGTATTTAAAAATAGAAAAACTCTGTTCAACTGCCTGAAAAAGCGTTACAATCATTCCATAAAGACAGGGAGGTGTTCCATGGAGCAGAAAGAACAAACAAAGTGCATGGGTTCGGACGGAATGCAGAAAATGAACGGTGTTATCAATGCCGATCTCATGACTGTGGAAGAGATTCATCAGAAGCTGGACGCAGGATACAAGGATATGGAAAACGGAAGAGTACGGGAGGCATCGGAAGTCTTTGCAGAATTTCGATAGCAGCATGAAACAAAATAAATGTGAAAGGGGGAAGAAGATGCAGGTTGTTATTGAGATACCCAAAGAAGTATTGTACGATACAAAGCAAACGATAGAACAAGCAACAGACTTTGCAAAAAGTGTAACTGCATTAGGATTTTATAAGCAATATGGGGTATCTGTGGAATTGTGTTCCCAGGTTGCTGGCATAACAGAGAAAGAATTTTTATCAGAAGTAAAACGTAGTTTTATAGGATAGCAAAAACCAGATGCGTAGAATGTGAAATACAAGGTCTTTTGTTCTTGACAAGTGTGTCAGAAGCGGTTACACTATGCCTAGTGATCGCACTACAGAAACTTGTGAAGCCTGTAGTCCGGAGAGACTCCTACGGGGGTCTTTTCGTTATTATAGGACAGATAAGAAATGGTTTTGGGTGGTGTAAGACTTATTGAAAAGCCTAAAAAGTAGTTGAAGATACACATTGGGTGAATTATAATGAATTTTATCATATATGAGTAGGTGATGCGAATGAATCAGGAAGCACAGGAATATTATAATATTGCCAGTTGGACAAAAGATAAAGTAAATTACAATCGGGTATCAAAATTTAATACGAATAAACATAGACAGGTTTTACATGGGCAAATATGGTTTTGTGATTTGGGATATAACATAGGAACGGAGAAAAATAAAATGCGTCCGGTACTGGTGATGTCCAATAATAAAATCAATAATTCTGAAAAAGTGGTAGTTGTTTGTATTACCGATGCAAAAGGAAAAGTAAACGCAAGATGTTTGCCGATTCAGGATTCATGGTTTTTGTTATATTCTGATA
The DNA here is from genome assembly GCF_008121495.1 of Mediterraneibacter gnavus ATCC 29149. Taxonomy (NCBI): domain Bacteria; kingdom Bacillati; phylum Bacillota; class Clostridia; order Lachnospirales; family Lachnospiraceae; genus Mediterraneibacter; species Mediterraneibacter gnavus. The sequence continues at coordinate 2,877,235 of NZ_CP043051.1, forward strand.
CAGAAGATGAAGAAAAGCAAGTGATTCCGGGAAGAACGATACCAGCGTCTATGCATACTTATGAATTTTTGGATAAAGACAGTATGATCCAGTGTGAGGAGATACGTGCAGTTAGTAAGGCAAGGCTGGATGCAAATCGAGGATGTATTGGTACTTTAACACCGGAAGATTTTAATCTTGTAAAAGGAAAATTCAAAAGAGCATACAACCTGTAAAATGTGACTGCTAAAAATTTGTTGACAAAGAGAAGGTAGTTGCATATAATAAAGAAGAACAGAGATACTATGATTAAGTCCCACGCTTGAGCAATCAAGATACAGTGGGTACTTTATAAATGTTTAAACGAAGCCGTAGGACCGTAAGGTATAGCTTCTGGAGGCTCCCCAGTTTATCTGGGGAGTTTTTCTTTGGAAAGATTTATGATAATAAAAAAATGAAAGTAATAAGAAAGCTGGCAGGATATGTTCCCGTAAAAAGGAAGGTATCCTGCCTTTTTTGCATGAAAGAGAGGAAATTCATATGAGAAAATTTTATACAGCAGAAGCAGTAACAGAAGGACATCCGGACAAATTGTGCGACCAGATCGCAGATGCAATCTTGGATGTGTGTCTGAAGAATGATGAAAATTCCAGAGTAGCCTGCGAAGTGCTTGCTACAAAAGGAAATATTATTGTGGCGGGAGAGATTACCAGTGCCTATGAACCGGATGTGTTTGCAGTCGTGCGAAAGGTACTGTCTGATATTGGGTATTCCAGTGAGGGGATTGCAATGGATACCTTTGTCCATCAGCAGAGTCCCGATATCGCAGGGGCAGTCGATACTTCAAAAGAACGAAGGGAAGGAGTGTCTGACAATCAGATGGACTGGTTCCAAGGGGCAGGGGATCAGGGAGTGATGATCGGATATGCCTGTGATGAGACGAAGCAGCTCATGCCCATACCCGTAGTGTTGGCAAATCGAATTGTCCGAGAATTATCTGCTTGCAGACAAAGCTCTTATATTCAGGGAATTCTACCCGATGGAAAAGCCCAAGTGACCGTAGAATATGAAAACGGAAAGCCTGTTCGACTGGACAGTGTGGTAGTGTCCTGTCAGCATACGGAGGACAAGAATCTGAAGAAACTGGAAGCAGAGATCCGAAAAAAGGTGCTTCTTCCGGCACTTCGTCTCCTTCCGCCAGATGAAGATACAAAAATTTTTATCAATCCATCAGGTCGTTTTGTCTGCGGAGGCATGGATGCAGATACGGGACTGACCGGAAGGAAGTTGATGGTAGACAGTTATGGCAGCATGGTTCCCCATGGCGGCGGAGCATTTTCTGGGAAAGACTGTTCAAAAGTAGACCGTTCGGTAGCGTATATGGCCAGATACATTGCCAAGAACATTGTCGCTGCGAGACTTGCCAGCAGATGTCAGGTGTCTTTGGCCTATGCCATTGGGGTTGCCCAGCCGGTCATGGTGCAGGTGGATACGTTTGGTACGGGGAAGGTGTGTGCCGATGACTGTCTGGAGCTGGCAATCCCGCTGGTGTTTGGGCTGACTCCGAAGCAGATTGTGGATAGCCTGCGCCTTACCCGTCCGATTTTCCGACAGACAGCAGCTTTCGGACATTTCGGGAGAAAAGAGTTTCCGTGGGAGCGTACCGATAAGGTGGAGGCTCTTCGCAATGCGGTGATCTGATGGCCTGGATTACTGAAGAAGAGTATCAGGCAGCCAAGCAGGTGAGAGCCTATGAGTATCTGCAGACATACCAACCGGGGAGATTGAAGAAAACAAGGACAAGAAATGAATGGCAGCTTCAGGACCATGATAGTTTTAAGATTAATGAGATCACCAGTAAATGGCATTGGAAATCCAGGAATATCGGTGGAATGTCTGCCCTTCGGTTTTTGATGCAGGTAGATGGCATGGGATATACGGAAGCCGTAAAAATCCTGTGTGAGCAGACTCCTGTGTATGTTCCCAGAGCAGAACCAGCGCCTAGGAAGAAGCCCTTTTCCCTGCCCCTGCCCAATGACAGTTTTTACCGGGTGCGGAGATATTTGAACCAAAGGGGAATCCGGGATGAGGTATTGGATTACTGTGTGCAGCTTGGAATCTTGTATGAGAGCGTTCCATACCATAACGCTGTTTTTGTTGGATTGGATGAGCAGGAGCAAGCAAAGTATGCGTTTCTGCGTGGGATTTATGACACCCGGGGAAAGAGTTTTAAAATGGAACAGGAAGGAAGCAACAAACAGTATAGCTTTTGTGTTCCGCCTTTGGGGAAAAGTCATCGGGTAGCGGTGTATGAAGCCTGCATTGACGCCCTTGCCCATATGACACTGGAAGATGGAAGGACCAATAAGTACCGCCTGTCTCTGGGTGGGATAGCAGCACCAAAAGAAGGGATGGAACAATCACCGAAGAAGATGAAACGCCCGGATGCATTGGAGCATTTCCTAAAGAAGCATCCAGAGGTGACAGAGATTGAAATCTGCACCGATAATGATTTTGCAGGACGGTGGGCATGTGAACAGTTAAAAGAGCATTATGAAAAAGAATATGCTGTTTTCTGTAATCTGCCCCCAATAGAGGGAGCTGATTATGGAGACCTGGCAAAACAGGCATGGGAAAAACAGCAGAAACAGCGAAGGGAACGTGGGAGGTGAAGCGAATGGAAGATACGATCAAAATAGAATTGTTGACACCACTGACAGGAACATTTCTTCCAAATGAGATGGAACAAGATTGGGAAGGAGAGGAATATCATGAATTAGAAGAAGAACAGGTACTCTTTGATGGAGCAGATTTGATACCGTATGTTTCTGAAATTCAAGAGAAGATTGCGGAATACAGCCGTGTCGGACATGAGGATGATAAGACAGATAATCTGATGGATTACTTTGATGGAAGTGCTGCAATCAAAGAAAAAGTATTATCCGCAGTTCCATCCGTGAAAGAAGCCGATGGAGTGCTATATGGCTGTACAATCTTAGAACTAAAGGAATATCTGGAAACGGAAGAATTATCGGAACTGTGTGAATATCTTACCGGACAATATAGTGATGGATGGCTTACTATGACGGTAGGAGGTATCCCGGTGCTTGCAGCCGGAGATCCCCTGTCAGTCATCAATAACCTGTCCACCTTTATCTTCTCCCTGATCCGGGCCATCGGCTTGATCTTATTGGGATTTGGTGTGGTGCAGGTGGGTTTGAGCTTAAAGAGCCATGATCCCAGCCAGAGAGCCAACGGGTTTCTGACGCTGGCAGGCGGTGTCATCATCACCTTTGCAAAAGAGATCCTGGACTTGATCGTTGGGTAGCAGGAAGAGACAGAAGCGGGCAGGGAGGACATCTTCCTGCCCCCGGTAAAGGAGGTGAGACTGTTTGAGTGATAACTGGATCGTGCAGAACCTAAACTCCGCATTATCAACATGGAATGAGAAACTGGCAGAAATCTGGACGCTCCTTACCCAAAGCCCGGAATCCTTTAAGGGCGGGACGATCTGGAGTGTCATCACCGGGATCAACGGGGCTCTGACTGCCATTGGGTATGGACTTTTGGTACTGTTTTTTTCAGCCGGGATCGTAAAGACCTGTGGCAGCTTTACAGACATGAAAAAGCCGGAACATGCCCTCAAAGCCTTTATCCGGTTTGCACTGGCACAAGGCGCCATCATGTATGGCATGGAATTGATGACAGCCCTGTTTTCCATTGTACAGGGGATCGTGTCTACTATCATGGCACAGTCGGGGATGACAAACGGGGGTGTGACAGAGCTCCCGGCAGAGATCGTGGAAAAGATCGAATCAGTAGGGATGCTGGAATCCATTCCCTTGTGGATCGTGACACTGCTTGGAAGCCTTCTGATCACAGTGCTGTCTTTTATCATGATCCTTACAGTATATGGAAGGATGTTCAAGCTGTATATGTATACCGCCATTGCACCCATCCCCATTTCCACCTTTGCGGGAGAGCCTTCCCAGTCGGTGGGAAAGAACTTTATCAAGTCCTATGCAGGGGTGTGTCTGGAAGGGGCGATCATTGCACTGGCCTGCATCATTTTTTCCGTCTATTCTGCCAGTCCGCCGGCCATTGGGGATACGTTCTTAAGTGCAGTGACCATTGTGTGGAACTATGTAGGGGAATTGGTGTTCAATCTGCTGGTGCTGGTGGGTGCGGTGAAAGCATCTGACCGGATCGTAAAAGAAATGATGGGATTATAGGAGGAAAGAACCATGCGTAAAGAAATATATGAGAAAAATGGAAATCAGGAAAGCAGTGATACACTGCCTTTTCATTGGGAATTTGGCAAGGAAGAAATCACCTTGAAAGTGTCCAGCTATGCCTATGGAAACGGGCTTGCGGTTTTGATGTACAGCCAAAGTGAAGGGGAGTTGGAACTATTTGGTGATTTGACGGTGAATCTCCCAGGCGGGTATGGGCTGGAACCCCAAGAAGCATTTGTAAGCGGTGATTTTACGAAGGACAAGCTGGCATTCATCAAAAAGAACAGGCTGGGAAAGGTGCTGCCGGGACAAGCCCGTTCAGGATTTGCCACCTACACCCCGGTGGCATTCGACTTTTCAAGGCTTGCCCAGTATGACCGGGAAGGGGTGGAAGAATTTTGCAGACAATGGGGATTGGATATTCCAAAAGAACAGGAAAAAGTCCAAGGGAAATCGACAGGAAAAAAGAAAAGAGAAAGAGAGAGATAGAAGTATATGGAAGTAAAAATGAATAAAGAGATCCGCAACTATCAGGAGTCCATGTTTATGGGACTGAACTTGCGCCAGTGTATTTTCTCCCTGCTTGCCATCGCTGTGGCGGTAGGGATTTATTTTGGCTTGGGAAAGTATGTGGGACAGGAAATGACCGGGTGGCTGTGCATCTTAGGGGCTGCCCCTTTCGCAGCCTGTGGTTTTTTCCAGTACCATGGCATGAATGCGGAGCAGTTTGCCTGGGCGTATATCAAGTCTGAATTTTTATACCCCAAGCGCCTGCTGTTTCAAAGTGAGGACTTGTACCATGCCTGTATGGAAGAAACACTGGCCCTGGGAGAAAAGACCAGGGGAGATGGTGCAGCCCTTTTGAAAAAAAAGGGAACAGCGGGCAAAAAAGAAACGGATGAAACAGAAAAAGAGAACGGGAAGGAGTGGTGCGTTTGATTAAAACCTTACAACAGGCATTGAAAATGGACCGGGAGAAATTTAAAGTCCCAAGGTCTGTCCAGCAGGCGATCCCGATCCAGCGGATCTGGCCGGATGGAGTATTCCAGTCCGGGACAAAGTTTTCCAAGACCTTCCGGTTTTCCGATATCAACTATGCCATCGCAAGCAAAGAGGATAAGACGGAAATGTTCTTGGATTACAGTGAACTGTTAAATGCCTTAGATTCCGGTGCGGCGGCAAAGATCACTTTAAATAATAGGCAGATCAATAAAGAAGAATTTGAAGCATCCCTTCTTTTGCCAATGAAAGAGGACGGGCTGGATGAATACCGAAAGGAATACAACGAAATGCTGCTATCCAAGGTCAGCGGCACCAACAACAGCATCTATCAGGAACGGTATCTGACGGTCAGTGTCCATAAAAAGAACATCGATGAGGCAAGGACTTATTTTGCACGTGTGGGAACGGATATCATCACCCATCTGAGCAAGCTGTCCTCCATTGGGGAAGAACTGGATGCGGAACAGAGGTTACAGATCTTCCGGGATTTCTTTCGGGCAGATGAACCCCAGTGCTTTCCTTTCGATATGAAGGCATTTGCCAAAAAGGGGAGCAGCTTCAAGGATTGGATCTGTCCCCAGTCCATGGAGTTTTCCAAAGACTTCTTCAAGATTAATGAACGGTTTGGGCGGGTGCTGTATATGCAGGATTATGCCAGTTATGTCAAGGATGACATGATCTCGGAGCTGTGCGATCTAAGCCGGGACTTGATGCTGTCCATCGATATCCTCCCGGTACCCACAGACGAAGCGGTGCGTGAGATCCAGAACCGTCTGCTTGGCGTGGAGACCAATGTGACCAACTGGCAGAGACGCCAGAATGCCAACAATAACTTTTCTGCCATTGTGCCTTATGATATGGAATTACAGCGGAAGGAAACCAAAGAGATGCTGGATGACCTGACCACCAGGGATCAGCGGATGATGTTCGGCATCCTCACCATGGTACATATGGCAGACAGCAAGAAACAGTTGGATTCGGATACGGAGAGCATCTTGTCGGTAGTAAGAAAGCATTTATGTCAGATGGCAACCTTGAAATGGCAGCAAGTGGATGGACTCAATACGGTACTTCCTTATGGCATCCGTAAGATCAATGCCCTTCGTACCCTGACCACAGAATCCACTGCTGTGCTGATCCCTTTCCATACCCAGGAGATCATGCAGCCGGGTGGCATCTATTATGGACAGAATGCGGTGAGCAAAAATATGCTGGTGGCAGACCGGAGGAAGTTATTGAATGGAAACTCCTTCCGATTGGGTGTCAGCGGTTCGGGAAAGAGTTTCTCGGCAAAAGAAGAGATCGTGGACCTTGCCCTGTCTACGGAAGATGACATCTTGATTTTAGATCCGGAGTCGGAATTCGGTTCTTTGGTGGAAGCGCTGAATGGGGAAGTAATCTCCATTTCTGCAACGTCCCATACCCATCTGAACGCGCTGGATATGGACTCCGCCTATGGAAATGACAAGAATCCGCTGATCGAGAAGTCGGAGTTTATCCTGTCCTTGTTTGAACAGTTGGTGGGGGCTGGCAACTTGTCTGCCAAGGAAAAGTCCATCCTGGACCGCTGTACCGCAGATGTGTACCGGGAATATATCCGAAGCGGTTATAAAAGCGAAGTGCCGACCTTGAAAGATCTGTACCGACAGCTCATGCTCCAGCCGGAAGAGGAAGCCAGGGGGCTTGCCTTGTCTTCAGAGTTGTTCATCAATGGAAGCCTGAACACCTTCGCCCAGAAAACCAATGTGGATACGAAGAACCGTATCATTGCCTATGATATCCGGGAACTGGGAGAGCAGCTCATGCCCCTGGGAATGCTGGTCACCTTGGACAGCATCTTCAACCGGGTGATCCAAAACTGGAAGAAAGGAAAGACTACCTGGGTTTTTGCCGATGAGTTTTACCTGTTGTTCCGGTATCAGTACAGTGCGGACTTTTTCTACCGGCTCTATAAGAGAATCCGTAAATACCATGGGTTTGTCACAAGTTTAACGCAGAACGTAGAGGAACTTTTGAAATCGGATACGGCAAGGCTGATGCTGGCAAACAGTGAGTTTTTGATCCTTTTGAACCAGGCTGCCACAGACCGGGACGAACTGGCATCTCTTTTGAACATTTCCGAGAACCAGTTATCCTATATCACCAATGTAGGCGCAGGTAAGGGTTTGATCCGGTGTTCCGGAAATCTTGTGCCATTTGAGAACAGCTTCCCAAAGAATACGAAGCTGTACCGTTTGATGACAACGAAACCAGGTGAATGCTAGTGAAAAAGATATTTTTGAGGGTGCTGCTGAACGTTCTTCGGCAGCATCCTTTTGGGAAGGAGGAAATGTAAATGGAAGAAGGAGAAACAGTGGAAATCCAGGAAACGAGAGAACCGCTTCGGGAGCAGGGCAGTATCCGGGCATTGCTGGAACTTTTGGAACAACAGGGCATGGAGCAGGAAAAAGGGGATGTGCTCCGTATGGCAGACTATATTGATTCTATGGAAATGCAGCTGGGAACTGTCCTAAAGGAATTGGGAGAGGTGAAGAAGCAATTGGGTGTGATGCAGGAAAGCAAGGTCAAACTCTTTGCGGTGAACACAATCCAGAAGGCGGAACATCAGGTGCAAACACTTCGTTTTCAGGTGGGAGAATGGAAAAGAAAGTTTGTGGGACGAGCAGAACAGGCAGTTATGGACTTTAAAGAAAAGGGGAAAGATGCCCTTGCCTGTGCGGTAAAGGGAATGCACCTTACTCAAGGCTTGCAAAAAATCCAATCGTCTCTGCATACGGTGATGCTGTCGATGGATCAGAAGATTGACCGTCTGGGGAGCATGGCGGAAGAACTGCATGTTGCCAAAGAGCATCTGCGGAAGGCATTTCTGGAAGCGGGTGGAAAAGAGGTGCGAAAGCTCACAGAACGCAATTCCGAACAGGGAATCATCTTTCAAACGCAGAAAGTGCTATTCCAGTCTATGCGGAGTATCCATCAGTTGGAGCAGAAAACAGAGCGATTGAAACAGCAGGCTGAGAAACTGGAAGCAAGAGAAGGAAAACAATTGTCTGTGAGGAATACCTTGTAGGAACTTCGACAAGAACAACACCATCTGAAGCTTGGTAAAGAAGAAAAACAGAAGTCGGCGGTTCGATAAAGAGAAGTTTTTCAAAGGGAGGTGAAATCCATGAAAGAAGAAACAACCATTACCTTTCTTGCAGCGGAGTGCGGGGAGTTTCATGGGATGGGGGAGTGTATCGAATGTACGTCTTTAAAAGAAGCCTTCCGGCATTACCAGAGATTTTGCAAACGTTCCCCTCAGATGCTTCCGTCTTTGGAATTTTCCCTGCACCATGCAGAGGATCCTCTGTATAACGAGGGAGAATATCCATTGGCTACCGGGGAGAAGGGAAAAGAGTTACTATCCTATGTTCCCTACTATGCCAATCATCCGCTGGTGCAGGAAGCGGTAAGGGAATTGGAACAGCTGGAGAGTCAGCAGAAGAAATTAAAAAAGCGGGGAAGGGAACGTTAGAAAGTACAGAAGATGGGAGGTGTGTGATTGAAAGATATCAAAGAAAAAGTGCGGGATCAAAGTCCAAAGATCCGCAATCCTGCCTCCCGGCTTCCGAAAGAACTGGTGCGTTCTGCGATGCTGGAGACAAAAGAAAAGACCAGCATCATGGCAGATAAGATCGGAAGAGAAACGGGAGAGGAATCCCCGGTAGAATATGCTGGAAACCGGATAGAACGAGTGGAACAGCGGGCTGGGAAAGAAAGCGCTTTTGCAGCCTATCGTGGCGGAAAGAAGCTGGCAGTGAAAACCTATGAAAAGTTAAAAGAACAAAGACAAAAGCAGAGAGAAGCTGTTACCGCCCCTTTGGACGGGGAAACAGGAAACGGCGGAACATCTGCCCAGACAGGACAGGCAAGAGCAAAGAAAGGGCGCACAGGAGCCGGACGGAGCATCAAGGTCAAACCGGAAGCGGAGAAAACGATCAAGGAAGCCGGAAACCGGGCAGTAAAAACAGCGCCCCGCATGGTGAAAGCGTCCCCGGTTTCTTACAAGAAGGTGAAAACCCAGGCAATCTTACAAAAAAAACAGGCTCTAACATCTATGAGGGCGGCAAGGGAAGCAAAACGGGCTGCCATGCGTTCTGCCCAGGCAGCAAGACAAAGCGCCGAGGCGGCAAAAACAACTGCCAGGGGGCTGAAAGCTATGGCGGAAGCTGCCGCCCATGCGGTAAAGGCAGCTTTTGCAGCATTGATGGCAGGCGGTGGTATGGTATTTGTGATCTTGATCCTTATTGTAGGAATCATTGGCGGCGCTTCGTTTATCGGGAGTTCCCAGAGCAGCGAGCCGCTGAGTGCGGAAGTCCTGGCCCATACCCAAGTGATCCAGCGGTATGCCAGTGAATTTGGAATCCCGGAATATGTATCGGTCATCCAGGCAATCATGATGCAGGAAAGCGGCGGGAGAGGAACCGATCCCATGCAGGCCAGCGAGTGTCCGTATAATACCCAGTATCCTAATACGCCTGGTGCAATTCAGGATGCAGACTATTCCATCAAGGTAGGCGTACAGTATTATGCAGATTGTGTCCGGGAAGCCGGATGTAAAAGCCCACAGGATATGGACAAGTTAAAACTTAGTTTACAAGGCTATAATTACGGGAATGGGTACATCACATGGGCAATCCGAAAACATGGGGGCTATAGTGAAGCCAATGCACTGCAGGTTTCCCAGGAACAGGCAGCCGCCCATGGATGGCCAAGGTATGGCGATCCGGAGTATGTACCCCATGTGCTTCGATATTATTCCGGCGGGGGAGTGTTTGCCGGACTTTTTGGAAAGGGGCAGCTTGTGACCATTGCGAAAAGCCAGTTGGGGAACGAAGGCGGCCAGAAGTTCTGGTCATGGTATGGATTTGACAGTCGGGAAGAATGGTGTGCCTGTTTTGTCAGCTGGTGTGCGGATCAGGCAGGACTTATTCAAAAGGAAGTAGTGCCAAAGTTTTCTGTTTGTACGGACGGTGTGGCTTTGTTTCAGGCAAAGAGAAAATGGCAAGGTGGAGGAAGTGTTCCGACGCCAGGAAGCCTCATCTTTTTTGACTGGAATCAGGATGGAGCCAGTGACCATGTAGGAATCGTGGAAAGCTGTGATGGAACTACGGTACATACGATTGAAGGAAATAGTGGAGATGCAGTAAAGCAGAATAGTTATACAGTGAATTCCCAGTCCATTTTGGGATATGGACTGGTTACTTATTAAAAAATGAGAAAAAATCAAAGAATGGATTGCATTGTAGGAGCAGAGGAACAATGCTATAATAGAAAAGGTGGGCAGGGCTAATGTCCTGCCTGTTGATAAATACAAAAAGTACAATCATGAGATTGATAAAATAGAGTAATCAGGGAGTGGAATATTTGAAACGAGAAGAGATTTTTGAATATGTAAAAAACCAATATGGAACAGTTCCAGAGTATCTCTGGGAAACATCACCGAAAAGTGCAGTGCTTCGGCATAAAAATGGAAAGTGGTATGCAGTGCTGATGCAGGTTGAAAAATCTAGGTTGGGATTAGAAGAAGAGAGCATGGTAGATGTCATCAATGTGAAGTGCGAACCGGATATGGTTGGACTTCTGACACAGACTTATGGTTTTCTTTCGGGATATCATATGAATAAAAAGTACTGGATTACAATGTTGTTGGATGGAAGGGTGAGCGAAGCAAAGATATTGGATTTTTGGGATCTGAGTTATGATTTGATAGATCAGAAGAAAGATTGATTTGTAAATAAATTTGAATGGTGTGCAGGGGATGAGAAAATATGAAAGCAATAAATATATATATTCAAGAGTACAAGAGAATATGGCCACTGAATTTGAAAATATTTTCTCACAAAGATCAAAAAAGTTAAATGTAAAAGTATAGGAGTTTCTTGCGATAAAAACTCTTGTTGACTTGTTGCTGGATATAAATATAGAAATAAAGCATTTTGAGAATATTTTTGCTTCCTTTACGATAGAACAGATTGGAAAAGAAACAGAGTAGATACCTTACTCATGAGGGAATATCTCTGTGGTTGGAGACAGGAACTATAGAGGCAGGTGGAAAACAGGCAGAACTTACAAAAAATGAATTGCGGATCATGTATTATCTTTTTGAGCATGACGGAGTCATCTGTACAAGGGCAGATTTGATTGAATACTTATGGGATAATCGGCTCTACTCAGATACATCTTACCACAATGAGGAATTAAAGTCACTAACCCGTTATCGTTTTGATAAGGTCAAAGAACGGGCAAAATTGAAAAGTTCTGTTTCAAGACTTGTCTGTATTCTTTTCCCGGAGCTGGAAAGACTTGTTCCTACGCTTCATATGGCATCCGTCTATGCTTTGCTTTGTGAATTTCCAAGTGCAGATGCTGTTGCAAATGCACATCTCACAAGGCTTTCCAACCTACTCTTTGATAGTTCGAAAGGCAGATATGGAAAAGATACTGCTGTCATGTTTCGTGACGCTGCAAGAAGTTCTATCGGTTCTCATATGCCTGCCAAGTCTTTGAAACTAAAGCACACCATAAAACTTATTCGGGAATTAGCGATTGAGATTGACGAGATTGAAGCAGCCATCAAACGAATCATGGATGAAGAAATCCAATCGCCAATCTTTACCATTCCCGGTATCAGTTACCGGATGGGCGCAATGATCATCGCTGAGATTGGGGATTTCTCTCGTTTTATTCCGCAGATAAGATATTCGCATATGCAGGAATGTCTCCCTCCACTTATCAATCCGGACAGTTAGACAACTGTTATTCCCATATGGAGAAACGAGGTTCCAGATACTTCCGGTATGCCCTTTACAATGCCACAAAATATGTCTGTCACTGGGATAAATCTTTTGGTGCATATCTTGAAAAGAAACGCTCGGAAGGCAAGCATTATAATGTTGCCATATCCCATGCCGCTAAGAAGCTTGTGCGATTGATTTTTGCAATGGAGAAATCAGGAAAAGCATATCTGCCAACTGCTTAATTTTTTTCTGTAAATATCTCCTTTTAGAGCACCTATAAAGATGCTCTTGTTGTCATACAGTTTTCAAGGTTCAAATATATCTGAAATGCATTTCTGCAATTCATTCAAAAAACTTTCATTTTAGACTTGACTTTTAATAGTTAGTCTTTCTATACTCATTTTCACTTCAAATGTCGTTCCGCCCTGCTCATTTCCATGAACCTCAATCTCCCCGTCATGCACCTGCACGATCTCGCGTACCATTGCAAGTCCAAGACCTACACCGCCAATTTTTCGGCTTCTTGACTTATCCACCCGGAAGAATGGTTCAAAGATCCGCTCTCGGAATGTCTCATCGATTCCATTTCCTGTATCTGCAATCGTCAGAACAACTTCTTTCCTCTTTCGTTCTGCCGATACCGTAACTTTTCCATCTGTATGGTTGTATTTAATCGCATTTTCAACAAGGTTATAAAGCATCCGATAGATCAGTATATCACTTCCTGTCAGCATCAGACCCTCGCCTGCATTCTCTTCTTTTTCATCTACTGTACTCTGCGATTTCTGTATCAGTGTAACACCTTTTTCCTGTGCCAACGGTTCCAGATCTGCCAGCACTTCCTCGATTAGTCCACAAAGTTCGATCTTGTCATTGCGCGCTACTGTCTGTAACTCACTCATATCCAGAAGTGTTCTGACCAACTTGCTGAGACGCTCGTTCTGCTCTGTCACCATCTGGATCGTCTCTTGCGCCGCTTCCCCATTCTCCGGATTTTCTGACGCATGATAGAGGTCCAGTTGTGCTTGAATTAATGCCAAAGGAGTCCGCAGCTCATGTGCTGCATTCCCGGTAAACTGGCGCTGTGTCTCGAACGATTCCGACAGTCGCAAAAGCATCTTATTATAAGACGTACGAAGTATGTCCAGCTCTGCAATCTTATTCTCTTCGATCGTATAATCCGTCAGGTTCTGTGCCTGTACTTTTTCAACTGTCTCAGAAAACTCTCTGAGCGGTTTTAATGCACGGCCACTAATAAAATATGTCACCGCTCCACCAAGTAACGCTACAACACCTGTGATCAGTAGACTTCTGTTTCTATAATCGGATTTCGAATTATATACCTCCGTAGCAAATTGTGATGCAAAATTGTCCCACTCATTATCCGGAATCTCAATGTATAGTGCTTCCGGTGTTTTTCCCTGATCTGTAACTGTTTCCTGAAGTGTATCGATATAATAGACTCCATTCTTATATAAGAAAAATGTAAGGCATCCGCACAATACTGTGATCAACACTGTAGTAAGGATTGTCAGTCTCCACTGGAGTGATAATTTTCTCATGCTTTGCTATCTCCTCCTATCTTATAACCCTCGCCAATCCTATTTACAATCGGATCATAGCCAAGTCCCGCCTTGAGTTTTCTCCTCAGAGAAGACATATGCACACGAATAGAGCCGCTAAAACTATCCACAGAAGAATCCCAAACATGCTCAATCAACTCTTCCTGGCTGACCGGCCGGCCCTGATTCAGAAGAAGATACTCTAGAATCCCATTTTCTTTTCTCGTCAACGCAACCGGATTCTCTTCTGCATACGCCACTCGTTCTCTTATATCAAACCGAATGCCGTTGCATTCCAGGCAGACATTTTTCTGTATGAATTTTCGTCTCGTCAGACTTCTCACGCGTGCCTCGAGTTCCTGCAAATGAAATGGTTTTTCCATATAATCATTCGCACCTGCATCCAACCCTTCAATTTTATCTGCAATCTGACTTCTCGCAGACAAGATCAATACCTTTGTCTCTTCATCTTCTTTACGAAGTTCCCGAAGAATCTCCATCCCATCCACCCCAGGAAGATTAAGATCAAGCACGATCAGATCATACATTTCAGCATAAATCATATCCAATGCTTCTTCTCCGTCATTGCATACATCCACCTCATAGCCGCTCTGGTGCAGACTTTTCGCGATCATGTCACATAATTTCTTCTCATCTTCAACGACTAATAATCTCACTTTATTTTTCTCCATCTTCTTAACAGAAATTTTACACCTCCTATTGTATAATGCCAACATCGAAAAGTCAATAAACTGACTTTGAACATTGAAAGGAGTATTTTATGAAATCTGAAAAAGCATCACAGATTCTTTTACTTACAGCCGGTCTGGTTCTTTTCTTTGGCGGAATTTTCCGCGGCGAAGCCGCTGTAGTACTCAGCAAAGCAATAAAATTATGTATGGAGTGTGTCGGAATTGGATAAGAAAATGAAATCAAACAAAAACCCTCTGGTCCGCTTCCGCGGATGGATTCAGGCAGCTGCTACACTACTGACCAACATTCACATCCCGAATCTGTTTAAAGGGAAAATTTATCAGGGAAATGTAAAAACGATGTGCGTCCCGGGACTAAACTGTTACTCTTGTCCTGCCGCCACAGGTGCCTGTCCGATTGGAGCTTTTCAAGCCGTGGTCGGTTCTTCAAAATTCAAATTTACCTACTACATCACCGGATTTTTCATCCTGTTAGGTGTTCTGTTAGGACGGTTTATCTGTGGATTCCTCTGTCCGTTTGGATGGTTCCAGGATCTGCTGCATAAGATTCCGGGCAAGAAATTTTCCACCGCAAAACTGAAGCCTCTGCGGTATCTGAAATATGTGATTCTGGTCGTCTTTGTTATACTACTTCCGGCATTTGTAACCAATTCACTTGGTATGGGAGATCCTTTCTTCTGCAAATACATTTGCCCACAGGGCGTACTTGAAGGCGCAATTCCGCTGGCACTTGCCAACTCAGGAATCCGTGCCGCACTCGGACATTTATTTACATTTAAGTTCACAATCCTTGCGCTTTTCATCATCCTGAGCATCTTGTTTTACCGTCCATTTTGTAAATGGATCTGCCCGCTGGGTGCTATTTATTCACTGTTTAACAAGGTATCTTTTCTTAAGATTCAGGTTGATCATGAGAAATGTGTTGGCTGCCAGAAATGTAGTCGTGTCTGTAAGATGGATGTCAATGTAGTAGACACACCAAACCATCCGGAGTGTATCCGATGCGGAGAATGTATGAAAGCCTGTCCGACTGATGCAATCTGCTATCATTACGGATTTTCAAACAAAAAAAAGGCTGACAATAAATAAACTAAAACGAACAAAATAAAATTGAAAAGGAGATTTAAACTCATGAAAAACAAAACACTTAGAACAAACTCAATGAAATTAAAAAAGGTAATTGCTGCATCCCTTGCCATTTCTGTACTTTTTGCGTTTACAGGCTGCGGAAGCTCTTCCTCAACAAACAATACAAACACAAAACAGGAATCTTCTTCCACAACAGAAACTGGCAGCGCAGACGAGCTGAACGAAAAACTGAACGACCTTTACCAGCAGGAAAACCAGCTTTTTGCTGATCACAAAGATGCATGGGACAAAGCCTTTGGTCTTATGAACAAGAACGCTGCCGGTGATGCCATGAGCGAAAACTATGCTGATTCCCTCGCAAGCACAGTGGAATCTAACAAAGACTCTTTCTCTGAAGAAGAATATGAAACTCTGTGCAAAGACATCGAGACAATCCGCGGAATTGAAGAAGAAATTGCCAAGCTTGAGAAAGAGATTGCTGCATCCGATTCCTCTGACAGTTCTTCCTCCAAATCAGACGAATCCACAGCTGTATTCAAAGCTTTCAAAGGAAAAGATTTGGATGGAAATGATGTAGATGACAGCCTTTTCACTAATAACAAAGTTACAGTTGTAAACTTCTGGTTCAGTGGGTGCAAGCCATGCGTTGGAGAGCTTTCTAAACTGAATGAATTAAACGAAACACTCAAGAAAATGGGTGGCGAAGTTGTTGGTATCAATACAGACACTTTAGATGACAATCAGGATGGAATCAAAGAAGCGAAAGAAATCTTAAAAGCTCAAGGTGCTTCCTACAAGAATCTGACTTTCGATTCTGATTCAACAGTTGGAAAATACGCCGGCAACATTATGGCATTCCCTACAACAGTTCTTGTTGATAAAGACGGAAATATCGTTGGCGAGCCTTTGATGGGCGGAATTGACGATCAAGCAAACTACGATCAGCTGATGAAACAGATTCAGTCCGTAATCGACCAGAAATAATTTATCTTATAATTAAGGATTGTCAATTTTTACGTATAAATTTTGGAGAAATCTGTGGGTAGGGATGTATCCCCCAGTTTTAAGAAAAATGGATTAGATTATCAAAATATTGTTATTTTTGCAGGATATAATATCGATAGTCTTTCGTTAATGAAAAGCCTAATCCCCTAGCTATGTTGGGGAGAATGGAATAAGCAGAGGTGTGTGGGGGCAATAAAAAAAGGATCCTATGTGCTTGTGATATCCGTCTTTTAGGACGAGCAGTAACAGTAACCTTAGGAGAGCTGATAATAAACCACCATTGAATTGTGGGTGTAACTAGAAATTGAATTAGCAGGCCTCGATTTTGCTGGGCCGAAGATTCCAAGAGATTGTGATATATTTTGGAGGTAAGCTATGACGAAAATAGAAGAATTTGTAAAACTGATAACAGGACGATTTGATAATAAGGAGCAATTTGATGCAATGAAAAAGGCAGGAAAGACATACCCTTATGCACAGCACGTAAATACGGTTTGCAATGATAAAATTAAAAATCTTCCTGCTGATTTTAAGGGCATGTTTATTGTAGAAGAAAGTTATTATGAAAATGAAGGAAAGCGTCATGCGTCACCGCATCTTTTCTTGATTACAGAGAAAGAAGATAGAATTTTACTTTCATCCTATGAAATTCCAAATGGGGAAGATAAGAACACGTTTTCATATGAATTTATGAAAGAGGTGGAATATATTGAATTAAAAAAATCCAAAAAATTTACTCCTGCACTATATTATGAGAGAAACGGTGTCTGGGAGGGAGGCAGTACTAGTCAGTTCTCACCCGTTATGATATTTAAACTATGGGAAAAGTTTTCGGATACGTGTTTGGAAGTGTTCGAAAGTATGGAAGTGAATGGAAAAAGAACATTTGGATATGACGTTCCGATTATCTATAAGAGGGTATAAAGTCTTTGTTTAACGGTTCGAAAATTCTGAAAATAAAGGAAGCAGTTCGAGTATAGCTAGTGTACTGTATTGTTGACATTTAACTAAATATTTATAGCTATTATAGCCGCTTCATGTTAAAATAAAAGAAAACGGCGGTGATTTATATGGCAAGACCAAGAAAATATGTCATTAAACTTACAGATGATGAATTGAAGACATTAAAATCTATAATTCGCAAAAGTAATACATCTAAAACTATTCGAAGCAGATGCCAGATTATTATTGATTTGGATGAGGCTCATGGGAAAGTATTAACCCATGAGCAATCCGCAAGATCAAATGGTGTTTGCCTGACAACTGTAACGAATACAGTGACCAAATATTTTTCCGGTGGCATTGAAGCGGTTACCGAGTTCAAAAGAAATATCAATTCCGACAATGCAAGGCGTATCCTTGATGGACGTGCAGAAGCACGTATTATTGAACTTGCCTGCGGTCCTGTTCCAGAAGGTCATTCCAGATGGACTTTGCGTCTGCTGGAAAAAGAAGCCAAAGTAGTGCTTGATACACCGGTTAGCAAAGATGCTATCCGTAGAGCCTTAAAAAAAACAAACTTCGACCTCACAAAAATGAATACTGGTGCATTCCCTCAAGAGAGGACGCAGAATTTATAGCTTGTATGGAGGATGTTCTCGATGTATACGAACTTCCATATAACCCACAACGCCCCGTTGTTTGTATGGACGAAAAACCATATCAGTTACTTGGCGAGGCAAGATCCCCACTTCCTATGCGCCCCGGCAATGACCAGAAAGTAGATTCTGAGTATGTCAGAAATGGTACATGCAGCATTTTTGCATTCGTAGAACCGCTTGGTGGAGCTCATCATGTAAGTGTTCGGGAACATCGGACTGCAATTGACTGGGCAGAAGAAATCAAATATCTTGCCGATGTCATGTATCCAGATGTAGAAAAAATAATTCTTGTAATGGATAATCTTAATACACATAAACCAGCATCATTGTACAAACGTTACCCTGCTGATGAAGCCAGAAGAATCATGAAACGGTTGGAGATTCACTACACACCAAAACATGGCAGCTGGCTTGATATTGCAGAAATCGAACTTAACGTCATGACCAGACAATGTTTGAACAGAAGGATTGATAATATTTCAAATCTTCGTAAGGAATTATCAGCATGGGAAGTTGAACGAAATACCGTAGCCGCAAAGGTAAACTGGCAATTTCGAACGGAGGATGCAAGAATTAAATTGAATTCCTTGTATCCGACATTTACTACTGCATCTGAATAAGATGCAGTAGTAATGTTAAATATCAACGATACAGCACACTGGATTACTAGGTCAGATTTAAATTTGGCACTAAAGTTTCTTCTTTGTCTGGACATAATTATGAATCCTCTCTTTCATACTGATTTTAGTATATCAGATTCATTAAAAAATTTCCGAAAAAGTGTCTTAATTTATGAGACCATTATAATACTATTTATTTTGATAATTGATTCGTTCTCCTTGAATTACCGGATAACAAATCAATTTGTTATTATCCAGATTTTCCACATGCATATCTACTGCACTGATCTGATGATTTTCATAAGTATTATAATAATAGATACCTTTTGCCACATTACAACAAGACGTATACAAAGTGATTTCACATTTTCCATCAGCCACCTCACAACATCCACGTTGCTGATCCACAGATCCAAGAATATGGAAGAACTGACTAACACTTTCTGCCTCTGATTCACCTGAAATTGCATTTACTTTTGTAAAAGCTACACGCACAAAACGAGAGGAAGATGAAAGATCTCCCGGAAGACCTAATCCACCCATACCTCTACTATATGCATCAAGAGCCAAATTTTCGCAAAAAGTGTTTTCTGGTTGCTTTGGGGATAAATACATATAATTGTTTAATTGAAACATCTGTTGTGGAAATGGCGGATTATTCGTAAGCACTCCTACCGGATTATCATAAATATGCAGACCATCTGACATAGATTCTACAGTAATTGATTCATTTTCATCAGAGATAATCCAATGCAATTGTGCTAATGGCAGTTGTTCACTGAAAGGAGTATTAACAATATTAATTCGATCAAGAAGCTCACGAACTTCTACTAAAGAAGCACACTGACTTAAAATCCACGAAATAAATTCAAACTGTGCAATATTTTCCACATTAGACTGAACCTCAGAATAAGCAGCATTTCCGACAAAATTCAATCCTGCCATTGCTACTCCTTTTTCATTCATCGCATCATAGTACAAAGGATAATCCTCTGCTACATGGGCCATTCCAATAATTGCATAATGATGTTCCATATCACCAACATGACGAAAGTGAAACGAATAATTACGTGGTGTAATTACTATCTGATCACCATAAGAGAATTCATAATCGAGTGTTCTTCCAAAATAAAAATCTTTTGTTTTATAAGTTGCTGCTGTACACATAAACGTTTATCCTCCTAAATAATTCGAAATATGTCAATAAGATTTTTGCTGAACAATAGTATAGCACACTTCTTTTGTTTTGTTTCAAATTCACACATAATCATCCATCATGAAATTTCATCAATCTTAATCATGATCTTAGTTATATAATCCTCTTCGTCAGAGATTACAAAATCATTTAATCCTGCTTCATAAGCATAACCATTAAGCTGTAAATTATTTTTCTGGCATAATCCAGCATTTTTTGATATAGAACCGGCAATCTATCCCAAGTACCTTTCTGGTATCTGCAGAGATATTTTCTTCCAGACTTTGTAAAACAATCTGAAGACATTTTTGCGTTCAGAGTAGTTGTATAGAGTCCTTCGTATCTGTAGAAATTCGTCTTATACACATTATCAAGAGAAATAAAACTTCCCATTCCCATCCGGATCTGTTCAATTCCCCATGTATCTTTTAAGTGATAAATGGCTTTTGATATATCATCTTCTGAAAAATTATATGGATAAAGTAATAGTTTTTCTGCTTTGCATACTTCAACCCTGATTTCCTGATCTTATAAAGTTTCACAAAGAACAATTTTCTCTTTCTTTTCTTGCATTACGGTTTTAATATTTTTTAACTTTTGAATTTGCCGATCAATTTCTTTTTCTTTGGCATCATCGATTGCTAAAAAACTTGCAGGTGATGGAGCTTTTCGATATGTTTCTATTTCAGTGATGTTCATATTTAATTCCTTTAACACACAAATATACTCTATAGTGGTTTAGTTGTCAAGACAAAAATCTAAGATTCTTATAATGAACTGATATGGTTTATAGTTACTAAGGAACCAGGGAGAATGGTATCACATTTGCCTGACCCATATATGCATTAAGCTACATAAGGCAGAATCATTGCCGGATAGTAGCATTCAGCCAGTGTTTTATAATCAAGGGCAGAATGACATCGTTCAAAGTTGTAAGTGTGGACATAGCGTCCGATGTCCGCTCTAGTGTGATGTATCGTTGATATTTAACATTACTACTGCATCTTATTCAGATGCAGTAGTAAATGTCGGATACAAGGAATTCAATTTAATTCTTGCATCCTCCGTTCGAAATTGCCAGTTTACCTTTGCGGCTACGGTATTTCGTTCAACTTCCCATGCTGATAATTCCTTACGAAGATTTGAAATATTATCAATCCTTCTGTTCAAACATTGTCTGGTCATGACGTTAAGTTCGATTTCTGCAATATCAAGCCAGCTGCCATGTTTTGGTGTGTAGTGAATCTCCAACCGTTTCATGATTCTTCTGGCTTCATCAGCAGGGTAACGTTTGTACAATGATGCTGGTTTATGTGTATTAAGATTATCCATTACAAGAATTATTTTTTCTACATCTGGATACATGACATCGGCAAGATATTTGATTTCTTCTGCCCAGTCAATTGCAGTCCGATGTTCCCGAACACTTACATGATGAGCTCCACCAAGCGGTTCTACGAATGCAAAAATGCTGCATGTACCATTTCTGACATACTCAGAATCTACTTTCTGGTCATTGCCGGGGCGCATAGGAAGTGGGGATCTTGCCTCGCCAAGTAACTGATATGGTTTTTCGTCCATACAAACAACGGGGCGTTGTGGGTTATATGGAAGTTCGTATACATCGAGAACATCCTCCATACAAGCTATAAATTCTGCGTCCTCTCTTGAGGGAATGCACCAGTATTCATTTTTGTGAGGTCGAAGTTTGTTTTTTTTAAGGCTCTACGGATAGCATCTTTGCTAACCGGTGTATCAAGCACTACTTTGGCTTCTTTTTCCAGCAGACGCAAAGTCCATCTGGAATGACCTTCTGGAACAGGACCGCAGGCAAGTTCAATAATACGTGCTTCTGCACGTCCATCAAGGATACGCCTTGCATTGTCGGAATTGATATTTCTTTTGAACTCGGTAACCGCTTCAATGCCACCGGAAAAATATTTGGTCACTGTATTCGTTACAGTTGTCAGGCAAACACCATTTGATCTTGCGGATTGCTCATGGGTTAATACTTTCCCATGAGCCTCATCCAAATCAATAATAATCTGGCATCTGCTTCGAATAGTTTTAGATGTATTACTTTTGCGAATTATAGATTTTAATGTCTTCAATTCATCATCTGTAAGTTTAATGACATATTTTCTTGGTCTTGCCATATAAATCACCGCCGTTTTCTTTTATTTTAACATGAAGCGCTATAATAGCTATAAATATTTAGTTAAATATCAACAATACAGTATACTAGCTCTTCTTATGGAAAATAACACACAGTACACAAGTGTGCATACAGTTAAAGCCTCTATTTTCAAGGCATAAGGGGATAGGGGTACAGTTTACAGATGAACCGACAGGAAACCTCGATGAAGAAACTGCAATGTCCATTATGCAAATACTGGAAGACAGTGTACACCAGATGAACAAATGTGCAGTCATTGTTACTCATTCAAATGAAATTGCGAAAAAGGCAGATGTTGTTTTTCAATTAAAAAGGGGTACGCTGCACATAGTAAAAAATAATGAAAAGGTATAAATGGAAACATGGGAGATACGCAACTATTTTGTGCAATCTCCCATGTTCATTTTATGCAATCATTTCTTTTCTGTCTCTGACTCCCGAAACACTTTGGATGCCAGAAATGGAAGGAAGAAGATACTATAGAAAATAAGATGTATCAAAACCGCTTTCCATTCTATGACAGCTCCGGAAACAGTGCCTCCACTGATCAGTCCTGCAATATTGTTGTTCATAAAATGCAGGATGACAGGGATCCAGATGTTGTCTGTTTTCATATAAGCAAAAGCAAAGAATACGCTCAGTGCAATACAGGTGATAAGCTGTGCGGCAATACTCTGAAGCCTTGTATCAGGTGCATAGTAAAACAGGTTCAGCGGGAGATGCCACAATCCCCAGAATACACCAAGGATGAGAACTCCTTTTCGCATTCCAAAATGCTCCTGCAGGATCGGTTGCAAAAAGTAACGCCATCCATATTCTTCTCCGAAAAAGGCGGAAAAGACGAGGAAAAAGCTGACAAACAAAGAAAGCAGTGACAGCCAGAACATCGGAGAAGCAAAAAGAGCGAGGAAGGAATCTGCAGTATTGTCTGTGAAGCTGGAAATCAGAAGATTTCCTGTAAACAGCATGAAAAACAGAACTACATACAGAAAGTGTCTTCTGCTGTCAGGCCCGGACCAGGTCAGTCCCCAGATAAAGCGGACTTCACGTTTGTCAAGAAGAAACAAAACCCAGAGAGCCAGATTGCCGGCAATTGTGAGCATATTGATGACCATAACCCACAGGTTGGCATCCGGTATAAGTACACTGAGTACAGAGCTGATGGCAAACAGTACAGTTAGTACAAGGTACCCATAGAAAAACCGCCGGGGCATCGGAAACTCTGTTTTTGTCAGAAGAAAGACGACAATGGCTCCGGCAGCCGGATAATACATCTGGGCATTTGCAAAAAAATCCAGAGAAGTTCCCCGTTGATATCCGAACGCCATCGGGATTCCCATCAGATAAGGAATGCCAAAGGCGATCAAAGCAAAGATTAGTAACTGTTTTTTCTCCAGTCTGGTAAATGGACGTTTCATAATGTAATCTCCTTTTTCTATATCTTCAGCATTGGCTGTTTATATTCATTTCGAAAAGCGGTCTTATATTTATCCGTGATCACAGACTGATACAGATTGGATGCCAAAATATCATGTCGGAGCATTTTCTGACCGATTTCGGAGATACTGTCAGTATCGGAAAGGCGGGTGAGCAGCGGCAGAGCACTTTTTTTGGCAATGATAGAAAGCAGATCTTGTCTGTCTTTTCGAAAACCTAAAAGTTTGGCATAGAAATGTCCGCCGTTTTCCATATATTCTCTCACGTTGTTTTTTTTCAGACCAAGCATAATATGCAAAAGTGCGCGATTGATTCTTGTCTGTGTCAGCTCCCTGGTCTTTAATAATTCACAGAACTGCTTATAGTTAAAGAAATCATTCAGATTGTTCTGGATCCGGTTGGCAAGTGTTTCGGAAACATCCATATAGCGAATGAGACTCTGAGGTGTTTTGTTCAAAAGCTTATATTTCATCAGAAGCGAAAAATCGTTCTGATAAACCGGATATAACACTTTGTGATAATCTTTTAAAAGTGCCAGGCAGCTTTTGGGCACCTGATCTTCCAGTTCATTTAAAATACTGGAAAATGGTGTATTTTCGAAAGTCTCTCCGGTAACCTGCTGTGTCTGGAGTACAGAACTCGAGTATGCAAGGAGAGAACGGATAGCAGAAGCCGAACTGTAAGTAGAGCGCAGCGTCTGATCGTGGTAGTCGGATTCCATGCGCTTGATAGTAAACGGCTGTATCCTGCTTTTCACACGTCGCAATGCTTTTAAATATTCGATACCCAGAATGTTGTTCGGATCACTTAATAAAAAAGAACAGTCTGAAATGCCCATGTAGGAAGACAACGCATCCTGGCGGGCAGCAGGAAACGACATACCTGCTCTTAAATTTTCTTTGAGAAACTTCGTATATTCGTCAGGCTCATCACAGAGGATATCAGCAATTTTTGTCAGTCCGTCAAGATCATTGCATTCACTGCCAAAGCAGAGGTAATCTACAACGCCAAGCTGATCCAGAAAGGAGACAGCTCCCAACGCAAATAATTCTGCAGTGGCGGTCGCATAGCAGACAGGCAGCTCAAAGACTGCACAGGCACCGCATTTTAATGCCATTTCCGCACGAAGATGCTTTGGCATAATGGCGGGAGTCCCTCTCTGCACGTAGTCTCCGCTCATCACGACAATGGCTGCATCGGCGCCTGTGACTTCCAGTGATTTTTGGATATGATACTGGTGTCCGTTGTGAAAAGGATTGTATTCTGTGATTAAACCGACAATTTTCATAAAAATCTCCTTGTATATCATTTTATTACCTATTATACTATAAAAGGACGGCAAGAACAAATCAAAAAAGGTGGATGTGATTATGGAATACGATGTATTGTTATCAATGCTGGAAAAGCGGGAGTTTAAAGAATTAAAAGATGAACTGGAAAACATGCACCCTGTAGATATTGTGGAAATGCTGGAGGATGGACTGGAATATGGAAAGATCGATAAACGCCAGATGATCCTGCTCTTTAGACTGCTTGCAAAAGAAGAGGCGGCAGAAGTGTTTACAGACATGACCAGTGATACTCGAGAGGTACTGATCAATGCGCTGACGGATTCCGAGCTGGAAGAAGTCATGGAAGAGATGTATGTGGATGATACAGTAGATGTTCTGGAAGAGATGCCTGCTAATGTGGTGGACAGACTGTTGATGGCGACAGATGAAGAGACGCGGCAGAAGATCAATGCGCTTTTGAATTATCCGGAAGACAGTGCCGGAAGTATTATGAATATCGATTATATCAGTCTGAACAAAGAGATGACTGTGGCAGATGCCATTTTGAAGATCCGTCAGGTTGGTATTAATAAAGAGACAATCTATACCTGTTATGTGACAGAAAAGAAAAAGCTGATCGGTGTTGTGGATGTGAAGGACATTTTAACATCCGGTGAATCCAGAAAGATTGAAGAGATCATGGATGAGAATGTCATTTACGCAAAGACGCTGGATGATCAGGAGGAAGTGGCAGAGACAATCCGGAAGTACGGACTGATCGCGATTCCGATCATTGACCATGAGATGTGTATGGTCGGGATTGTAACAGTAGACGACGCTATGTTCGTTTTGCAGGATGAGGCGACAGAAGATATCAGTATCATGGCCGGTGTCAGTCCGAGTGAAGGCTCTTATTTCGGAACCTCGGTATTTCGACATGCCAAGAACAGAAGTCTCTGGTTAATGCTTCTGATGTTATCAGCGACTGTGACAGGAGAGATATTGGGGCGATATGAGAGTGCGATGGCAGTAATGCCGGTTCTGATCACATTTATCCCGATGCTGATGGGAACAGGAGGAAACTGCGGATCCCAGAGTTCTACACTGGTAATTCGGGGAATTGCAGTAGGTGAAATTGAGTTCAAGGACATTTTTCGGGTGATCTTCAAAGAGGTGCGGATTGCACTTGTAGTCAGTTTGATTCTGGCGATGGTCAATGGGCTTCGCATCTATATTATGTACGATCAGGATGTGATGCTGGCAGTGGCGATCGGAATTACGATGATTGCTGTTGTTGTTATGGCAAAGACGATCGGTTGCGTTTTGCCTCTGGCTGCAAAGAAGATCGGTCTGGATCCGGCGATCATGGCGGCACCTTTGATCACTACAATTCTGGATACCTGTACGATTCTGGTATATTTCCGGATCGTAACTGCGTTTTTCCATATCTGAGATATATTGACAGAAAAAAGACGATGTATAACGGAGCTTTTTGGAGTGGACTCTAAAAAGCTCCGTTTTTTCTTGAAAAAACGGAAAAGTCCTGAAAAAAATAAGTAAAATACTCGTTAAATGTTTGACGATATTACTGAAAAGCATAGAGAAATAGAGAAAATTGTACTTAAAAATGCACATAAGAGCTACTTGTATACAAAATTTATTTGCGTTATAATAAAGCAAGTGAAACAAATGAAAGGGGCTTTAAACAATGGCGTTTATTGATGAAATTAAAGCAAGAGCAAAAGCTGACAAAAAGACAATCGTTCTTCCTGAGACAGAAGACGTAAGAACTTACCAGGCTGCAGAGGCAGTTTTAAGAGAGGGGACTGCCGACCTGATCCTTGTAGGAAGCAAGGAAGAGATCGAAAAGAACGGAGCCGGATTTGATCTCACAGGAGCTGTGATCGTAGATCCTGCTACAAGCGACAAGACAGAGGGCTATATTGCAAAACTGGTAGAACTCAGACAGAAAAAAGGAATGACAGAAGAGCAGGCAAGAGAGATTCTTCTGACAAACTATCTGTACTACGGTGTTATGATGGTGAAGATGGGAGATGCTGACGGTATGGTATCCGGAGCATGTCATTCTACAGCAGATACACTTCGTCCGTGTCTGCAGATCCTGAAGACAAAACCGGGAACAAAATTAGTATCCGCATTCTTTGTAATGGTAGTGCCGGATTGCGATATGGGTGCAGACGGTACATTTATTTTTGGAGATTCCGGACTGGAGCAGAATCCGGATCCTGAAAAGCTTGCAAATATCGCACTTTCTTCCGCAGAATCTTTCAGAACTCTGACAGGAAAAGAGCCGGTTGTGGCAATGCTTTCACATTCTACAAAAGGAAGTGCAAAACATGCCGATGTTGATAAAGTTGTAGAGGCTACAAGACTTGCAAAAGAGATGGCACCGGAACTGAAACTGGACGGAGAACTGCAGCTTGACGCAGCGATCGTTCCGGCAGTAGGAGAGTCCAAAGCACCTGGAAGCCCGGTTGCAGGACATGCAAATGTTCTGATCTTCCCTGATCTGGATGCAGGAAATATCGGATACAAGCTTGTACAGAGACTTGCAAAAGCAGAAGCATATGGTCCTCTGACACAGGGAATTGCAGCACCAGTCAACGATCTGTCCCGTGGATGCAGCGCAGAGGATATCGAAGGTGTAGTAGCGATTACAGCAGTACAGGCTCAGGCACAGTAATTGTTTAGAAAACTTAAAATCAGAATGAATAAAATGACAAAATTTTCAGGAGGAAAAAAATGAACGTATTAGTAATCAACTGTGGAAGTTCTTCTTTGAAATTCCAGCTGATCAATGCAAAATCTGAGGAGGTTCTGGCAAAAGGAATTTGTGAAAGAATCGGAATTGACGGACGTCTGACTTATCAGCCGGAAGGTGGAGAAAAAGAAAAATCAGAAAAAGCAATGCCGACTCACACAGAGGCGATCCAGTTTGTGATCGAGGCTCTGACAAATCCTGAGACAGGTGTTGTAAACAGCCTGGATGAGATCGGAGCAGTGGGACATCGTATGGTACACGGTGGAGAAAAATTTGCTTCTTCTGTAGTGATCACAGATGAAGTGAAAAAAGCGGTAGAAGAGTGCAATGATCTTGCACCACTTCACAATCCTGCAAACCTGATCGGAGTTGCAGCATGTGAAAATCTGATGCCGAACACACCGATGGTAGCAGTGTTTGATACCGCATTCCATCAGACAATGCCTCCAAAAGCATACATGTACGGACTTCCATATGAATACTATGAGAAATACAAAGTAAGACGTTACGGTTTCCACGGAACAAGCCACAGCTTTGTTTCTAAGAGAGCAGCTGAGTTGTTAGGAAAAGCATATGATGAGACAAAAACGATCGTATGCCACCTTGGAAACGGATCTAGCGTAACAGCTGTTTTAAACGGTAAATCCGTAGATACATCCATGGGACTGACTCCATTGGAAGGACTTGTAATGGGAACACGCTGCGGAGATATCGATCCTGCAATTATGGAATTTTTGGCACACAAGCTGGATCTGGATGTTGACGGCGTTATGAAGATCTTGAATAAGGATTCTGGAGTATACGGACTTTCCGGCGGACTTTCCAGCGATTTCCGTGATCTGACAGATGCCTCTCTGGCAGGCGATAAGAAAGCACAGATCGCAATGGAAGTATTCTCATACAGAGTTGCAAAATATATCGGTGCATACGTAGCTGTTATGAATGGTGTAGATGACATTGTATTTACAGCAGGAATCGGTGAAAATGATGATATCGTAAGAGAACAGGTATGCAGCTACCTGGGTTACCTTGGAATCGAATTCAATACAGAATTAAACAAAGGACTCAGAGGAAAAGAAACAGAGCTCTCAATGCCGGGATCCAAAGTAAAAGTGTTTGTAATTCCTACAAATGAAGAGCTTGCGATTGCACGCGAGACACTGGAACTGGTGCGCAAATAAGCTTCTGAAAATTTTAAAAAGTCAGTAGGGTTGCCCGCAAAAGCGGACAGCCCTTTTCAGCGGAGGATACTGTTTACAGCAGCCGGTGAATAAAATATAAAAATCTTGTTGACAAATAGGATTAACATGATATAATAGTTTAGGTATGAATAGGAGTAATGATTATGTTAATTAACCTATCAGACGTTTTGTCAGAACAGCATAAGACAGTTGATGAGACGGTGCAGTTGGAGATGGATACGTTTCAGTCCAGAACAGGTACATTTCCGATTGTGAGTAAAGAACCGGTTCATGTTGTTGCAGAGCATGTGAAAGGCAGAGAGCTTCTTATTCATGTGGATACAGAGTTATGTATTCTGATTCCATGTGACAGATGTCTTGAAGATGTGAAGCAGGAGTTTGACCTGAACTTTACGAAGCATGTTGATTTGAATGTTTCGGATGCTGATCTGGGAGAAGGATTAGATGAATCAAACTTCATAAGCGGATATCATCTTGACGTGGACAAAATGCTCTATAATGAGATATTGATAGGATGGCCGACGAAAGTTCTATGCAGTGAAGACTGTAAGGGCATTTGCAACGTTTGTGGTCAGAACCTAAATATGGGTACCTGTAACTGTGAAGATACAGCTCTTGACCCAAGAATGTCAGTTGTCCGTGATTTGTTTAAGAATTTTAAGGAGGTGTAACCTATGTCTATCTGTCCAAAGAACAAATCTTCTAAAGCAAGAAGAGATAAGAGAAGAGCAAACTGGAAGATGAGTGCTCCAAACCTGGTAAAATGCAGCAAATGTGGCGAGCTTATGATGCCTCACAGAGTATGTAAAGCATGCGGAGCATACAACAAACGTGAAATCGTTTCAGTTGACTAATTGAAAATGATATTAAGGAATGGGGACTTTGCAAAAAAGTCCCCATTTTTCGTATCTTAAAATCAGCCTTTTATATTGATTTTTGGGATGATGTTTAGTAGAATGTATGCAGTAGCGTTAGGAGGAAGAGAAATGTCTGATATTACAAGAGTTGCACTGGATGCCATGGGAGGCGATCATGCTCCCGCAGAGATGGTAAAAGGTGCGATAGAAGCTGTTAATAAAAGAGATGATATTAAGATTCTGCTTACAGGGCAGGAAGCACTGCTGAAAAAGGCGTTATCAGAATATACTTATCCCAAAGACCGGATTGAGATCATTCCGGCATCGGAAGTGATCGAAACGGCAGAGCCGCCGGTCATGGCGATTCGGAGAAAAAAAGATTCTTCTATCGTAGTAGCGATGAATCTGGTGAAAAAGGGCGAAGCAGATGCATTTGTATCTGCAGGAAGTTCCGGGGCGATTCTTGTCGGCGGACAGGTGATCGTAGGAAGGATTAAGGGCGTGGAGAGACCTCCGCTTGCACCGCTGATCCCAACGATGAAGGGAGTATCTCTCCTGATTGACTGCGGAGCGAATGTAGATGCAAGACCGTCTCATCTGGTGCAGTTTGCGAAGATGGGATCGATTTACATGGAACATGTGGTAGGAAAGAAGAATCCCACAGTTGGAATCGTGAATATCGGTGCGGAAGAGGAAAAGGGAAACGCGCTTGTAAAAGAGACATTTCCGCTTTTAAAAAACTGCAGGGATATTAACTTTATCGGCAGCGTAGAAGCGAGAGATATTCCGTACGGAGCTGCGGATGTGATCGTTTCGGAAGCGTTTGTAGGGAATGTGATCCTGAAGCTGTATGAAGGTGTCGGCGGAGCTCTGACGAAGAAGATCAAAGCCGGCATGATGACGTCTCTGCGTAGTAAGATCGGTGCGCTTCTTGTGAAGCCGGCACTGAAAGCTACATTAAAGGATTTTGATGCCAGCGAGTATGGAGGAGCTCCTCTTCTGGGGTTGAATGGGCTGGTCGTCAAGACTCACGGAAGTTCTACTTCAAAAGAAGTATGTAATTCAATCATCCAGTGTGTGACATTTAAAAATCAGCAGATCAACGAGAAGATCCGCGAATCGATCCAGTCCGCACAGGAAGAAAAAAAAGAAGATTAATGGGACAAAGAAAGGAAAGAAAACTATGGAATTTGAAAAATTACAGGATATTATCGCAGACGTGCTGAACGTTTCTAAGGATGACATTCATCCGGAGACTACATTTGTGGATGATTTAGGAGCTGACTCACTGGATATTTTCCAGATTATCATGGGAATTGAAGAAGAATTCGACATTGAGATCGACAACGATGAGGCTGAAAAGATTTCAACAGTGCAGGATGCAGTAGACCAGATTAAAAAAGTAGTAGAATAAAAGGCAAGAAGAGATTTTTGTCTCTGGCGATCGGTTTGGGTGCGTGATTCTGTCGCGCACCCAAACTGTATTATTCAGGCCGGAACAAAAAGTTTTAGATAAAGGGAAAAATATGAAGAAAAATTTAAAAGAGCTGGAAAAAAAGATAGGATATGAGTTTCAGGATTTTTCATTGCTGGAGCAGGCGATGATGCACAGTTCTTATACAAATGAAAAGCATCTGGAAAAATATCATTGCAATGAGAGACTGGAATTTTTAGGGGATGCAGTTTTAGAGCTGGTGTCCAGTGAATTTTTATTTCTTGAATCACCGAAAGTATCGGAAGGAAAGCTGACAAAAACAAGAGCGAGTATGGTGTGTGAGCCTTCTCTGGCATTTTGTGCACGGGAGATCGAACTGGGCAGTTATCTGCTTCTCGGAAAGGGAGAAGAAGCGACAGGAGGACGTCAGAGGCCGTCTGTGACATCGGATGCGATGGAGGCTCTGATCGGCGCGATTTATCTGGACGGTGGTTTTACTAATGCAAAAGAGTTTATTCATCGGTTTATCCTGACAGATCTGGAGAACAAAAAACTCTTTTATGATAGCAAGACTATTTTGCAGGAGATCGTACAGGCTGATATGGAAGAGGGAATCTCTTATCACCTGATTAAAGAAGAAGGTCCGGACCACAACAAATCTTTCACTGTGGAAGTGAAGATCGGGGAGACTGTCTATGGGACAGGAAGCGGACGGACGAAAAAAGCAGCGGAACAGGAAGCCGCTTACAAGGCAATTCTGAAGCTGAAAAAACAAAACTAAAGCGGGTGTTTTATGTATTTAAAATGTATTGAGGTACAGGGATTTAAATCTTTCGCCAATCGGATTAAATTTGAGTTTCACAATGGAATTACGGGAATCGTGGGCCCAAACGGAAGTGGAAAGAGCAATGTGGCAGATGCAGTCCGCTGGGTGCTGGGAGAGCAGAGAGCAAAGCAGCTTCGAGGCGGTTCCATGCAGGATGTCATTTTTTCCGGAACGGAAAACAGAAAGCCGTTGAGTTATGCTTCGGTAGCCATCACACTGGACAACTCGGATCATCAGCTCCCTGTGGATTATTCGGAAGTGACAGTGACAAGAAAGCTATACCGCTCTGGTGAGAGTGAGTATCTGATCAACGGAACCGGATGCAGACTCAAAGATATCAATGAGATGTTTTATGATACCGGAATCGGAAAAGAAGGATATTCGATCATCGGGCAGGGACAGATCGATAAGATTCTGAGCGGAAAACCGGAAGAGAGAAGAGAATTGTTTGATGAGGCAGCCGGAATTGTAAAATTCAAGCGCCGCAAAACGCTTTCCCTGAAAAAGCTGGAAGAAGAACAGAACAATCTGACCCGGGTCAGTGATATTCTCTCAGAGCTTGAGAAACAGATCGGACCGTTGGAAAAGCAGTCTGCAGTGGCAAAAGAATACCTGAAGAAGAAGGAAGAGCTGAAGGTTTATGATATTCATATGTTTCTTTTGGAGACAGAGCGTTTAAAGGATCAGCTTCAGGGTCTGGAAGAAAAAGTCCGGATTACTTCTGATGAGATGGAAGCGGCAAAGAGTCGCTATGAAGAAACAAAAGAACAATATCAGGCTGTGGAGATACAGGTGGAAGAGATTGATGCAGCGATCGAAAAATCGAAGAACCAGCTGAATGAGACAACGCTTTTGAAGCAGCAGCTGGAAGGACAGATCAATGTTTTAAAAGAGCAGATCAATACAGCCAGGATCAATGAAGAACATTATGCGAATCGCCGCCGTACGATCCAGCAGGAGTGGGATGCCAAGAAGGAGCAGAAAGCCGGATTTGTAAAGGACAGCGAAGCGATCCACGGACAGCTGGAGCGGATATCCAATCAGGATACGGATGCAAAAGAGCAGCTGATCCAGGTGCAGTCACAGATTGCAGAAGAGACGATGGAGATCGAGCAGAGTAAAGAAGAGATTATGCGGCTTTTGAATAACCGGGCATCGACGCAGGCGAAGATCCAGCATTTTGATACCACACAGCAGCAGATCACGACCAGAAGGGCTCAGATCCACAGAGAGATTCTGGAAGTGTCCAGTGAGGCAGAGCAGTATGGACGGGAATTAGAGCAGCAAAGACGGGGATTCGAAGAGATCACAGCGGAGATTCAGGCGTTTCAGGATCTGATCTCTGTCAATGAACAGAACATCGCAGAGTTTCAGCGCCAATTGGATGAGAAGCAGGAAAAATTGCGGATCGGTCAGACTGCATATCACAGAGAATCCTCCAGACTGGAGTCGCTGAAAAATATTACAGAACGATATGACGGATACGGAAACAGCATCCGTCGTGTTATGAGCTGCAAGAACCGGGAAAAAGGTCTGATCGGTGTTGTGGCGGACATCATCAAGGTAGAAAAAGAATATGAAATTGCAGTAGAGACAGCGCTTGGAGGCAGTATCCAGAATATTGTGACGGACGATGAAGAGACTGCAAAGCGGATGATCGCATATTTGAAGCAGAATAAGTACGGACGCGCGACATTTCTGCCTCTGACAAGTATGCAGGGCGGCGCAGAGCTGTGGCAGATGGATGCACTAAAAGAAACAGGCGTGATCGGACTTGCCCATACGCTGGTGCATGTGGAAGAGCGTTTTCTCGGACTGGCGAAACAGCTTCTCGGCCGGACTATTGTGGTGGAGAATATTGACTGTGGAATCCGGATCGCAAGAAAATATAAGCAATCCCTCCGACTGGTTACTCTGGAAGGAGAGCTGATCAATCCGGGAGGTTCCATGACCGGAGGTGCGTTTAAGAACTCCAGTAATCTGTTAAGCAGACGCCGCGAGATCGAGGAGTTTGAAAAAACAGTAAAGCTGTTAAAGCGTGACATGGAAGAGATGGAGCACTCGATCAGTGCGATTAAGGCACAGAGAGCAGAATGTTATGCCGGGATTGATGAGATCCAGCAGAAGATCACAGAAGCATCTGTCCGTCAGAATACGGCACGGATGAATGTGGAACAGGTGCAAAGGCAGCAGACGGAATCCAGACAACGTTGTGAAAGCTATGCAAAAGAACAGGAAGAACTGGAAATAACGCTGCGGGAGATCCGTGAAAACGGGGAGTCGATTCAGGTTGAATTGGAAGCGTCAAAAGAACTGGAAGCTGCACTGAATCAGAAAATCGAAGAATTGCAGAAGCAGTTGGAAATTCACCGCGAGGCAGAAGCTGCACAGCTGAAACAGTCTGAAGAGGTACATTTATCGCTGGCAGGTTTGCAGCAACAGGATCTTTTTATCAAGGAGAATATTGCACGTATCGATCAGGAGATGCTTCGTTTAAAGAAAGAAGCCGGAGAGCTGGATCAGAATAAAGGAAATACAGCGGAAGAAATCAGTCAGAGAGAAGAGAAGATTCAGGATCTGAAAAAAACAATCGAAGAATCCACAGAGATATTTTCTGAAATTGAGACAGAAATCACGGGACAGACCGAAAACAGAGAAGCGCTGAATCAGAAGCATAAGGCGTTTCTGGAACAAAGAGAAGCGCTGTCCGGTCATATGGCAGAGCTGGACAAAGAGTTATTCAGACTTGAAAGCCAGAAAGAGGATTGCGAGGAAGCATCCGAAAAACAAATGAACTATATGTGGGAAGAGTATGAGATTACCTACAATGGCGCTTTGAAGCTGCGGGATGAGACACTGACAGACCGTGCATTTATGAAAAAACAGATTCTGTTTTTAAAAGGAGAGATCCGTAAGCTTGGAAACGTCAATGTCAATGCGATTGAGGATTATAAGCAGGTTGCCGAGCGTTATGAATTTTTAAAAGAACAGCATGAGGATCTGGTCGAGGCAAAAGAAACGCTGATTCAGATTGTTGCAGAGCTGGACGCGGCAATGCGTGCTCAGTTTGAGGAACAGTTTGCAAGAATATCAAAAGAGTTTGATGCGGTCTTCAAGCAACTGTTCGGCGGCGGAAAGGGAACGCTGGAACTGATGGAGGACGAGGATATCCTGGAGGCAGGAATTCGGATCATTGCGCAGCCGCCTGGAAAAAAACTGCAGAATATGATGCAGCTTTCCGGTGGAGAAAAAGCATTGACAGCCATTTCGCTGTTATTTGCGATCCAGAATCTGAAACCGTCTCCGTTCTGTCTTCTGGATGAGATCGAGGCGGCACTGGATGACAGTAATGTAGACCGGTTTGCGCAGTATCTGCACAAGCTGACAAAACATACTCAATTTATCGTCATCACTCACAGAAGAGGAACGATGACGGCAGCAGACAGGCTCTATGGAATCACCATGCAGGAAAAAGGAATTTCCACACTGGTATCTGTAGATCTGCTGGAGGAAGATCTGACCTGATGTCAGAAAAAAGGAAGGAGAGCATATGGAAGAGAAGAAAGGGTTTTTTAGAAGACTTGTCTCAGGTCTGACAAAGACAAGAGATAATATCGTATCCGGAATGGACAGTATTTTTCACGGATTTTCCAAAATTGATGAGGACTTTTATGAGGAGCTGGAAGAGACTCTGATCATGGGAGATCTTGGAGTACATACTACGACGGAGATTATAGAGGATCTGCGCCGGAAAGTGAAAGAGCAGCATATCAAAGAACCTGCTGCCTGCAGACAGCTTCTGATTGACAGCATCAAAGAGCAGTTGGATGTGGGAGAGACTGCTTACGAATTTGAGGAGAGACAGTCCGTTGTATTTGTGATCGGAGTCAACGGAGTGGGAAAGACGACCACCATTGGAAAACTGGCAGGGAAATTCAGAGAGCAGCATAAAAGAGTCATTCTGGCAGCTGCAGATACATTTCGTGCAGCTGCTGGAGAGCAGTTAAAAGAATGGGCCAACCGTGCAGAAGTAGAGATGATCGGCGGCCAGGAAGGTGCAGATCCGGCTTCTGTTGTATTTGATGCAGTGGCAGCGGCGCGCGCAAGAAAAGCGGATATTTTATTGTGCGATACAGCAGGACGCCTTCACAATAAAAAGAACTTGATGGAAGAACTGAAAAAGATCAACCGCGTGATTGACCGGGAATATCAGGAAGCGTACAGAGAGACGCTGGTTGTTTTGGATGCGACCACCGGACAGAATGCACTGGCTCAGGCAAGAGAGTTCAATGAGGTTGCAGATATCACAGGGGTGATCCTGACGAAGATGGATGGAACAGCCAAAGGCGGAATCGCAGTGGCAATCCAGTCAGAACTTGGAATTCCGGTCAAATATATCGGGGTTGGAGAATCTATTGATGATCTGCAGAAGTTTGATGCAGATGAATTTGTCAATGCGTTGTTTTACAGTGATTCCAAGACGGAAGAAACAGAAGAATAAAAATATGTCAAAATGACAGAAAGAGGGATGGAAGATGTTGACTTTGGAGAAATTTGAAGAAGCAAGTGAAGTAGTAAAACAGGTGACGACTCCGACAAAGCTGGTGTACAGCGAATATCTGAGCGCCCAAACAGGTGCCAGGATTTATCTGAAACCGGAAAATATGCAGCATACAGGAGCGTATAAGCTGCGCGGAGCCTACTACAAGATCAGCACATTGTCAGAAGAAGACAGAAGTAAAGGACTGATCACGGCATCTGCGGGAAATCATGCGCAGGGCGTTGCGTATGCGGCAAAACGTTATGGCTGCAGGGCAACGATCGTAATGCCGATCGGAACTCCTCTGATTAAGGTAAACCGTACCAAAAGCTATGGCGCGGAAGTGATCCTCTATGGAGACGTCTACGATGATGCCTGTGCGTATGCATACAAGCTTGCGGAAGAACATGGTTATACGTTTGTCCATCCTTTTGATGATCTGGATGTGGCGACCGGGCAGGGATCGATTGCAATGGAGATCATTCAGGAGCTCCCGACGGTGGACTATATTCTGGTTCCGATCGGCGGTGGCGGACTGATCACAGGAGTGGCGACACTTGCCAAGATGCTCAATCCAAAGATTCAGGTGATCGGTGTGGAGCCGAGAGAAGCGGCGAGCATGACTGCGGCGTTAAAGGCCGGAGAAGTGGTGGAACTTCCAAGTGCCAACACGATTGCGGACGGTACTGCGGTAAAAGCGGTCGGAAAACAGAATCTGCCATATGTGCAGAAATATGTAGATCAGATTCTTCTGGTGGATGATGATGAATTAGTCGGAGCATTTCTGGATATGGTGGAGAACCATAAGATGATCGTAGAAAATTCAGGACTCCTTTCTGTGGCAGCATTAAAACAGCTGGATTTGAAAGGCAAAAAAGCGGTCTGCGTGTTAAGCGGCGGAAATATGGATGTGATCACCATGTCTTCTATCGTACAGCATGGATTGATCCAGAGAGACCGTATTTTCTCGGTTGCAGTGCTTCTTCCGGACAAGCCGGGCGAACTGGTAAGAGTGGCATCGATCATTGCAAACGAAAAAGGAAATGTCATCAAACTGGAACATAATCAGTTTGTCAGCACCAACCGGAATGCGGCTGTGGAGCTGCGTATCACGATGGAGGCATTCGGAACCGAGCATAAGCAGAAGATCTTGAATGCGTTAAAAGAAGCGGGGTATGAGCCGAAGAAAGTCGGAGCGAAGCTGTACTAAACAATATAGAAGAAAAAATTAAAGTGTCCGAATGACCTGTGTGGGAGCGGACACTTTTTATATGAAAAGGATGGAAAATCAGAAGAGAGGCAGTGTAAATGTATTTAGTATCGATTTATTTTGATGAAAAAACGACCAGTCGAATGCAGGGATACATCACTCAGGTTGCAAAAAGAAGCGGAAATCCATTTATGATCGAGAAAAATGTACCTCCGCATTTGACGATTTCTGCATTTGAAACGCGAAGCGAAGATCAGGTAATCTCACTGTTTGAAGAAACGAGAGATATGTTTCAAAGCGGGGAGATTATCTGGTGTTCAGTGGGAGCGTTTTTCCCGAATGTGCTGTATCTTTCACCGGTTTTAAATACTTACCTGCAAGAACTGTCAGAGAAGGTTTATAAGGAGTTATTGAAAACAGCGGATGTCAAGGTACACAAATGTTATCGTCCGATGCAATGGGTTCCCCACGCAACGATTGGAAAGAAACTTTCTAAAGAAGAGATGCTTGCAGCGTTTCAGGTATTGCAGGAGCAGTTTGGAGTGTTCAGCAGCCGGGTCGTGCGGATCGGTTTTGCAAAAACAAATCCATATGAAGAGTTGTGGAATTTTGAATTATGAAAATAGCAAGAAACAATTTACCCGAATTGTACAGACTGAAGTATAGGATTTTCGGCAAACATTTGTTATAATATAGTTGTCAGGAGGTAGGAAGAGAATGTGCAGAGAGAAAAGAAAACTCCCGATAGGAATAGAAAATTTTGAACAGATCATCAAAGATGATTTTTATTATGTAGACAAGACAGGATTGATCTCTGAACTGCTCCGCAACTGGGGAATGGTAAATTTATTTACCAGACCAAGACGTTTTGGTAAATCTCTGAATATGAGTATGCTGGAACACTTTTTTCTGTAGAGGGCGACAAGAGCATTTTTGATGGATTGAAGATTTCGAAAGATAAAAAGTTATGTG
Source organism: Mediterraneibacter gnavus ATCC 29149 (assembly GCF_008121495.1). Classification (NCBI taxonomy): domain Bacteria; kingdom Bacillati; phylum Bacillota; class Clostridia; order Lachnospirales; family Lachnospiraceae; genus Mediterraneibacter; species Mediterraneibacter gnavus. Next base: position 2,915,723 of record NZ_CP043051.1, read on the forward strand.
AAGAATATATGGGAAAGCATCCAGTTATTTCCATCTCACTAAAAGGCATCAATGCTGCTTCTTATGAGGCTGCATTTGAGTTAACTGTCAAGACCATAAAGGGAGCAGTGCAAAAGGCAGGATTCCTTAAAATGAGTGATAAACTGGGCGAGGACGAGAAGAAAGAATATCGAGCGATTCTTGATGAAAATATGAGTGAGGCTACGCTTTTTTGGAGCTTAAAAAATTTGTCAGAACTTTTGGAGAAACACTATGAAACAAAAGTAATCCTTTTGATCGATGAATATGATGTTCCATTGGCGAAAGCGTTTGAAAACGGATATTATGACAAGATGGTTTTTCTTATCCGTAATTTACTGGAACAGACGTTGAAGACCAATAACAGCCTGAAATTTGCAGTAATGACCGGGTGTATGCGAATATCGAAGGAAAGTATCTTTACGGGATTGAACAACCTGAAAGTGTTGTCGATTACAGATGAGCGTTTTGATGAGTATTTTGGATTTACGGATGAGGATGTCAAAGAAATGCTGCGGTATTATGATCGGGAAGATCATTATGAAGAAATGAGAAACTGGTATGATGGATATCGGTTTGGTAGTACAGATGTCTATTGTCCATGAGATGTATTGAATCATTGTGATAAAATAAAAGAGAATGCTGCGGCTTTTCCTGAAAATTATTGGGTTCATACCAGTAGTAATGAGGCAGTCAAGAAAATCATTCAAATGTCAGGAAATATTACAACAAAGCGCGAGATTGAACGTTTGCTGGCGGGAGAAGAAATTGTCAAAGAGATTCGGCAGGAACTTACTTATCAGGAAATGTATCAGTCTGTGGAAAATATCTGGAGTCTTTTATTTATGACCGGATATCTAACACAAAGGCAGCGACTGGATGCCAGTCATTACAAACTTGCAATTCCGAATCTGGAAGTACGGGATATTTTTAAAACGCAGATCATGGAATATTTTAAGGAAGGTGTTGCAAAAGACGGAGATACGTTAAAACAGCTCTGTGATGCACTGAAAGGCGGAGATGCAGAAAAAGTAGAACGTCTTTTTGAAGGGTACTTGAAAAAGACAATCAGTATTCGAGATACATTTGTGGAGAAATCATTAAAAGAGAATTTCTACCATGGAATTTTGCTCGGCATTTTAGGTGTCAAAGAAGACTGGGGAGTATTCTCAAACAGGGAAACCGGGGACGGGTACAGTGATATTATGATAGAAACAGAGGACAGTGAAATGGGGATCATCATTGAAATCAAGTATGCCGGAGACGGGAATCTTCTGAATGCCTGCGAAAAAGCCCTGAAACAAGTAGAGGAAACGAAGTATGAGGAGACGCTTTTAGAAAACGGAGTGGAGAAAATATTAAAATATGGGATTGCTTGTTATATGAAACATTGTAAAGTCATGTGTTCGGAGAGATAACAGGCTTGAAACATTGGTGAAATATAAAATGGGAACTTCACAGAATGGATTAAAATGAAGTTTTTTTGTGAAGGTTGGTAAAAAGAAACGGAGAGGTGGATTATGGCATCAAGTAAAGAATATTTGCAATTTATTTTAGGGCAGTTGTCTGAGTTGGAAGAAATCAATTACAGGGCAATGATGGGAGAGTTTATTCTCTATTATAGAGGGAAGATCGTTGGTGGTATCTACGACGACAGACTGCTGATCAAACCTGTAAGCTCAGCGATTTCCTATATGCCGACAATTTCTTATGAATTGCCTTATGAAGGAGCAAAAGAAATGCTGTTAGTAGATGAGGTTGATAGTAAACAATTTTTGACAGGTCTATTTAAGGCCATGTATGAGGAATTGCCTGCGCCAAAGCCGAGAAAGAGGAAATAAAAATTGAAATCGATGGAGGTAGTTGGATGACGTTTTATGAACAGATGGTTTCCCACTTTCTGCTTTGCTGGAAAAAGACGAGACCTTAAATGCACCAATTTATGGAACGCTGCTGCAAAAGAGGGATCACTCCTTTGGATACTTTGGCCTGACAGAAAATGCATTGCTGGTATCTTTTGGGGTATATTTATAGTATTTCAGCTAACTATCTTCATGTAAATATTCGAATCCTATTTTTTCAAGAACATGTTGGCTACGAGTATTTCTTAAAACCACATCAGCATAAATGGCCGATAATCCTAATTCTTTAAATCCGTACTCTAAGACAGTTCTTTCCACCGCTGTGTCATAGCCTTTTTCTTTATAGCAATCTTGAATAAGCACAATGGAAAGGGTGCCACTACCTTTTTGTAAGTCTATGTTTTTAAGGTATACATCACCAATTACAATATCATCTAATAATATAGCAAACCATACTCTGTTGCAATTATTTGCTTTTCTTTCAAAATCTTTTTGAGCGATCTCTGGCGTATAAATGTAAGGTGTTTCGCACATCATAGGATCTGCTATATAATTTTTTCTTTCTATATGATACAACTGAGACGTCATAGGTATTAATACAATTTTATCGTCAACGATTAATTTTTTCATGTCTATATTACTCCCTTAACTTCCATTAATCCAAGATATTTTTTATACGGAAAGATGCCTTAATTATACTGTGAGATTCTTTTTTTGTCTATTGACGCTATTTATGAATTACAGGAATGCGTCTATCTCTTTTTAGATTTCAAATTGTTCGCTTGGTATCAAATAAAGTTTTCTTGACTTTTATCTATTACAGTTGTAAGATTTAATAGAAACTTACAATTGTAATATTTGAGAGGATATGTGTATGAAGCGAAAAGTGATTGCACTACTGGTTATATGTGTGATGGTTCTATCTGGGTGTGGTAAGACAACTCCGGAAGAAAAGAGCGAGGAAACTGTTCAAGATATTCAGCAGAAGGAGATTGCTGATGATTTTGAAGAGTTGATGGAAGGAACGAGAGAATTATATGAAAAGGCAGCAGAAAACAAGCTGCTGGACAGTCTGGAGTTTCAAAAGCAAGTAATTGATTATCTGGGACAAAAGGGATATGCCGCAGTAGATATGAAAGATCAAGTTGATATGGTTCATTCAGAGCAGGTGGAAACATATTGTGAGAAGGCAAAAAGGGGAGAATCGGCAGATGTGGTGATATATTCTGTCATAGAACAGGGTGGTGTAGTTCGTTATGAACTGCATACAGATGGTGATGATATGGATGCCATTGTCAGCACAGTTCGCTGGACGGATAACAAACCCTGTATGATTTATTATCACAAATTTAAGGTACATTCCTGGAAATATACAGAAAAAGGATATTTTTTCATCGAAGAATATCATCTTCCGGGATTTGACGGACCGCCGGGAGAGAAAGGATTTCGTGTAAAACCGTTGGATCAGAAACTTAGAGAATTAAATCAAAAATATGTACTTCCAATTGGATATAGGTTGAATAATATGCTGATCACAAACTGGAAGGAAGAGGATTATTCAAACCTGAATTTTTATGATCTATATGAATTAAAGTATCCGAGTATCTATGGAAAAGAGATTCCGTATGCGATGAAAGAGGGGGTGGAATATCAGATACCGAAAGAAGAGTTTGAAAGTGTATTACAAACACTTTTTCCAATCACGAGTGAGCAGATTCAGAAAAATGCAGTTTATAATCCCGATACGCAGAGATATCGTTATCGTCCGAGGGGACTCCATGATTGTGAGTTTCCTTATGAACCGTATTCGGAAGTGATTTCTTATGAAGAACTGGGTGATGGAAAATTAAAACTTGTGGTAGAAGCTGTTTGGAAAATTGAAATGCTGGATCAGGCATTTCGAAGCGAATTAGTTGTGGAACCACTTGAAGGTGGAAAAATTCATTATGTGTCAAATACAATTTTGTCACCAGAAGAAGATGAGCCGAGGTGGTATGTACCAAGATTGACAGATGAACAGTGGAGAGAGGCTTATGAAAAGGGATATCATCTTCCGATTAAAAAGGAAGAGCGTGAGAAGGCAGAAAAAGACAGTATTGCTGCCTTGAAGTTGGTTCAAGATATTTACGCTGAAGCGGATAAGGGAGATGCATCGAATGTAGTTCTTACAGATTCTGTTATGGAGCAGATGAAAAAGATACTCGGCAGAGGGGGAGTTCCGGTAATTAGTTCTGAGGAATACTCTGTTATGGAAAATTATCAGGTGATGGAAAACTTCTTACACAGTTCGGAGCAGGGAGTTGAAGGAAATGTAATTTTATATGATATTTTACAAGACGGAAGTATTGAGAGAAGAAAATATCTTTATGACGGGAAAGAGATGTATCTGTTAGCAGTCAGAGCAGTTTGGAATGAGGAAGGAGATCCGGTGATTGCATATCGCTCTTACACAAGAATGAAAGAATGGAGATACACAGAAAAGGGATGGTTTGCTTATGAATTGTGTGTACCGGAACCGCCGGAAGTATCAGAAATTGTGGATGGAAGTTGTATGATCAGGGTAAAACCGTTAGATGCAGAATGTATTGAATTGTCAAAAAAATGTGTGTTGCCATTGGGATATCAAGGAAATAATTTACTATGTTCTAATTGGGATCGTGAACATTTAGAGGGGCTGGATTACAATGGGCTATATGAATACCTCTACCAGATGAAATATCAAAAAAGATTTGTTATGGAAGAAGGAAAAAATGGAATCCCCGCAGAGGAATTTGAACAACTGATGTCAGAATATCTTCCTGTTACTGCAGAACAGTTGCGGAATATAGCTACATTTGATGCAGAAAAACAAGAGTATGTATGGGCAAAGCTTGGATGTGGCAATTACGCACCGACTCATTTTGGAACTTCTTTACCAGAAGTAATAAAAGTAGAGGAACATCAAGATGGGGCGCTTACTTTGACAGTGGAGGCGGTTTGTGATATGGTCATTTCCAATGACGCAGTGATTACACATGAACTTACTGTGAAATTTCGAGAGGATGGAAGTTTTCAATATTTGGGAAATAAGGTTTTAGAAGATGGAATCCATCAGATTCCACAATATCAGTATCGAATTGCGAGGTGACATCCGATTGAACAACAAAAAGAACCGAACAGGAGTTATTTTTGAAATCTGTCGGTTCTTTCGCTTTTTATTTCCCAATATTTAATTCCGAGAGCACAGAAGTTGTGATTTCGGTTGCTTTACTTCCGGTAGTTTCGGTTTCTCCCTGAATATTTGTTGCAAAATAATATACATTGTCTGCGGTTTCCAAAAAACCGATAAACCAGCCATTTACATCTTTTCCCTCAATCCGCCCAGTTCCGGTTTTTCCATAAAGAGAACTTTTGGAACCGGAAGAGAGAAGGATGGAATTTTTGACAGCGTCTATATTTTGTGGAGCAAATTGAAACTCGTTGTCATGGAATTTTTTTAACAGGTTGACCTGCTCAATCGGAGAGATTTTTAAAGATAAATCTGTCCAGTATAAGTCGATGTCTGAACCGGTCTGTTGATTTCCGTATTGAATCTTCTGTAAAATGATTTTACAGAGTGAAATCCTAATTGTGAATCAATGGATTGAAAGTACCAGTTCACAGAGTTTTTCATGGCAGAAGATAAGGTCTGATTGGCTTCCCATGCATCGAATGGATAATCTTCGCCATTCCAGGTCATATCTGAATCTTCAGGAGTGATGATACCGGATTCTAAACCGAGTAAGGCATCGTATATCTTGTAAGTAGAGTTTGGGGCGATTCGTTCTTTGGCATTTTCGATGTTAAAAATATTCCAGGCGTTTTGATTTGTATCATATAAAACGAAACTGCCTTGATAGCCATTGAAATGATTGGAAAGATCAATGGTGGAAATATTTTTCATATCGTTTGGCAATCGGTATTCATTTTGCGGAGAACCTGCGGCAGCCAGTACAGGTGCATAGCTCAATGATAGAAATGCAATGAGGATATAAATGAGAAATCCCCGCGCTTTTCCCCGTTTTGTTTCTTTTTGAAAGGCAGCGATATTGAGAATCCTCCGTGTAATCTGCTTCATACTTCCACTCATCCCGGTTGCATAAGGAAAAGGAATGTGAGAAATTTTTTCGGCAAAATTGATCAGTGTGTTTCCATAGGCCTGATAATCTGTTTCGTCAAGAAGATGCAGCACAGCCGAATCACAGGAAAGTTCACGATCACATCGCATTTCCTTTAAGGCATACCAGACAAAAGGATTAAACCAATATAGAATACCAGCCAAATTCATAAGGAAAACAATGCGCGTATCTTTTTGACGGCAATGCTGTAATTCATGCAAAAGCATGAAGCGCATATCCTTTGCATTAAAATCTGAAATCAAATGAATCGGAAGGTAAATGCGAGGGTGTATGAGCCCCACAGTAACAGGTGATTTCAAAAATGCGGTACTGTATATCGGGATTTTCTTTTTGCAATGCATCTCTTTACAACAGTTTTCATAGAGCCGTTTTACTTGTTGATTTTGTAATGGCAGTGCAGATTGTTCCAAAGTGCGGAGCCTTAAAAAAGAACGTGCAGCTAAAACGGACATTGTGACAGCACCGACAGCCCATAAACTAAAAAGGAGTAAGTGAACAGGAGATGATGTTTTACTGCTGATTGAGACTGCAAAATCATTTACTATTCCAATGGTAGAATTTTCTCCTATGAAAACCTGTCCATCAGGGACAGAGAGAAAAAGTCTTTTCGGAAAATCTGAAAGGTGCAAGGCTGGAAATTTCTGCAAGATAGAGAAAATGTTTGCAGGTAAAAAAGGGACAGCCATGAAACTGAGCAGAAGAAACCAAAGGCGATACTGCATGCGGGCAGATAAACATTTCCGCAATAAGTGTTTTATGCCTGTCATGATTCCAATGAAAATGGAAATAAAAATATTGCATATTAAAAAATGGATTCCAAAATCAAACAAATAAATTCCTCCTATTCGTGAGTATCAGAGAGAAGATGACGCAAGGTATCAAGTTCTGTTTTGGATAATTTATCATCTTCTAAGTAAGAGGTAAGCATAGAAACGATGTTTCCATTGTAATATTTGTTTAAAAAAGAATTGCTTTCCTGACGGATATATTCAGTTTCCGGAACTAAAGGGGTATATACAAAGACTCTGCTTTGTTTTTCATAAGTAAGCGCTTTTTTTGTTACAAGCCGCTTCAACATTGTTTGTATTGTCTTTGGACTCCAGTCGGTTGTCTGAGTCAGTTTTTCAGTCACTTCATTTGTACTGATGGGAGCATACTTCCAAATGACCTTCATCACTTCAAATTCAGCTTCAGAAATTTGTGGCAGTTTACTCATATTCATTCCTCCAAGTCTTACATATGTAATAAAAATATTATAAGGGGATTTTATAAGAAAGTCAAACAATGAAAAATATTGACAGAAAATCTTACGTCTGTAATAATATAAATGTTATGAATGTCATTTCCCGATTTTGCAGGGCGGTGTCTGCAGCTTCATATCCAGCTTTATGATGTGTAAGCCCATCTTACAAACAGGGACACAAAGCGCGAAATAAGAAATTCAGGAGGTCGCTATGAGTAATTTTTCAATAAATGAAATGCAGTCAATGCAGAAGGAATTACAAGATAAATATAAAGAGAAGTGGGAAAGAATCTGTCCGGAGACCGGCAAAAATAAGTTTTTATGGATGATAGGTGAAATAGGAGAAGTCATTGATATTATAAAGAAAAATGGGGATAAAAGCGCAGTTGCGGACAGTTCTGTCAGAGAACATCTTATAGAAGAAATGGCGGATGTCCTGATGTATTATAATGATGTGATGTTATGCTATGGGATCACCGAAGACGAACTCAAACAAGCTTATATCGAAAAGTTTCAAAAAAACATGAAACGCTGGTAAATTCCAGGGGTGCTGTGAAGGGATTTGAACGAAAAAGTTGATAGAAAATATAAACTCCGGAAAGAAGTCAAAAATTCTCTCCGGAGTTTATGCGTTCTGTTTTATCTATACCTGATGATATTTCTGGAGCAGTTTATGGATCTTATCTGTTGGATTCATAACAGCACCGATTGTCAGATCGTGATTCAGGGAATCAATGATTAGAGCCAGGAATTTACTCATGTCTGCCTTGACAAAGTATTCTCTTTCGTCTACAGCAGGCGGCAGATATGTCAGGTTGGTTGTTACGACTTTATCAAGATATCCCTTTTTGTAGTATTCATCGAATTTTTCAAATCCGTCTGTGAACAGTCCGAATGTGGTGCATACGAATACGCGGGCTGCGTTGCGGTCTTTTAATTTCTTTGCAACATCCAGCATACTTTCACCGGAGGAGATCATATCATCCACGATGATCACATCTTTGCCTGCCACATCATCTCCGAGGAATTCATGTGCTACGATCGGATTCTTTCCATTTACGATAGTAGAGTAGTCTCTTCTCTTATAAAACATACCCATATCCACTCCAAGCACGTTGGAGAAGTATACAGCACGGTGCATTGCTCCTTCGTCAGGGCTGACGATCATCAGATGGTCTTTGCTGACTTTCAGATCCGGAACTGCACGGAAGAGTGCTTTCATAAACTGATACTGAGGAGTAAAGTTGTCGAATCCGCTCAGAGGAATCGCATTCTGTACACGCGGGTCATGTGCATCAAATGTCAGAATGTTTGCAACGCCCATATCTTTTAATTCTTCCAATGCCAGAGCACAGTCCAGAGATTCTCTTTTGGTTCTCTTATGCTGACGGCTCTCGTAAAGGAATGGCATGATGACATTGACGCGGTGTGCTTTTCCGGTAGACGCTGCAATGACACGCTTGATATCCTGAAAATGATCGTCCGGAGACATGTGGTTGAGGTGTCCGTTGACAGAGTAAGTCAGACTGTAGTTGCATACATCTGACATAATGAAGAGATCAGTTCCCCGGATGGTCTCTTTGATCACACCTTTTGCTTCTCCGCTTCCGAAACGCGGGCAGTTACATTCTACCAGATAGTTATTTGTGCGGTAATTCACATACAATGGGGACTCTGTCACCTCATTGATGGTGTTTTCACGGAAAGATACGATATAGTCGTTGACTTTCTGTGCCAGTTCTTTACAGCTTTCCAATGCTGCAAGTTTCAATGGAGCAACTGGAAGGGTTTTTTCCAATAATTCAATATTTGCCATGATTTTCTCCTGTGTTTTCGTTTTTCCATATCCGACCTCCGGATATGCGATTTCATATATCGTTATATCATTTTTTGCAGGGAAATTCAAGCATGGCTTTGCTATAGAAGAAAATTATGCTATACTGGTACTGTTAATATGCCAGAAGTATGAGCAGACAGGAACTTTGTTTCGGTAAAAAGCAGGAGACAAAGTCTAAAAATAGAAGAAGTACAAGGAGTTTGAAAATGAAAAAGCACGAGCATATTGTGAAGTCTCTGATGCCCGGCGGGATTGGAGAAGAACTGGGGATCGAGCCGGGAGATAAGCTGCTTGCCATCAACGGAAATGAGATACAGGATGTATTTGACTATTATTACTATGAAGAGAGTGAACAGCTTCTGCTTCTGATCGAGAAGCCGGACGGGGAAGAATGGGAGCTGGAGATTGAGAAGGATGAGGATGAAAGTCTGGGAATCGAGTTTGACCAGAGTCTGATGGATGAGTACCGTTCCTGCAGAAATAAATGTATGTTCTGTTTCATTGACCAGATGCCAAAGGGAATGCGGGAGACACTATATTTTAAAGACGATGATTCCCGTTTGTCATTTTTGCAGGGCAATTATATTACGTTGACCAATATGAGTGATCATGATGTGGAGCGTATTGTAAAGTACCGTCTGGAGCCAATCAATATTTCGTTCCAGACGACAAATCCCGAACTTCGCTGCAAGATGCTGCACAACCGGTTTGCGGGAGAGGCGCTGAAAAAAGTAGATATTCTCTACCGGGGACAGATTGAGATGAATGGGCAGATCGTTCTCTGCAAGGGAGTAAATGACGGAGAAGAGCTGGAGCGGACGATCCGGGATCTGACAGGATATCTGCCGTATTTAAAGAGTGTTTCGATCGTTCCGGTAGGACTGACAAAATATCGGGACGGACTGTATCCTCTGGAGCCGTTTACAAAAGAAGATGCCAGGGAGGTGCTTTCTGTCATCCACCGCTGGCAGGAGAAGATCTATCAGGAGCATGGGATCCACATGATCCATGCGGGAGACGAGTGGTATGTGCTGGCAGAGGAGGAAGTGCCGGAGGAAGCGCGATATGACGGCTACCTGCAGCTGGAGAACGGTGTGGGAATGATGCGTCTGTTGTTCAACGAAGTACAGGAGGCGCTCTCTGCCGTGACAGGCGATGGAAGGCAGCGGGAGATTTCTCTGGCTACGGGACGTCTGATGTATCCTTATATCGGAAAAATTCTGGAGGAGATCAGAAAGAAATTCCCGAATATCACCACACATTTATATGCGATCCGCAATGACTTTTTTGGAGAGCGGATCACAGTATCAGGTCTGATCACAGGGCAGGATCTGACGGGACAGCTGAAAGGACAGCCTCTCGGGGAGAGACTTCTGCTTCCGTGTAATATGCTGAAGATCGGAGAACCGGTCTTTCTGGATGATTTTACGCTGGAGGAAGTGGAGAATTCTTTACAAGTGAAGACAGATATTGTAAAATCAAGCGGGCAGGATCTGCTGGATGCAGTGATCGGTGTTTATGAGAATGATGATTTCAGCACGGACAGAAGAAGAGGCAGATTTCAGGAAATGTAAGATTGAATGGAGAGAAAGGTAGTTGAAAATATGAGTAAACCAGTAGTAGCGATTGTAGGAAGACCGAATGTGGGAAAGTCTACACTGTTTAATACATTAGCCGGGGAGCGGATTTCGATCGTAAAAGACACTCCGGGTGTAACAAGAGACCGTATTTATGCGGATGTATCATGGTTGGACAAAGAATTTACGATGATCGATACCGGCGGAATTGAGCCGGACAGCAGCGATATCATTCTTTCGCAGATGAGAGAGCAGGCGCAGATTGCCATTGATACGGCAGATGTCATTGTGTTTATTACCGATGTGCGTCAGGGGCTTGTGGATGCAGATTCCAAAGTGGCAGATATGCTCAGACGTTCTAAAAAACCAGTTGTGCTTGTTGTCAACAAGGTGGATAATTTTGATAAATTTATGCCGGACGTGTATGAGTTCTATAATCTTGGGATCGGGGATCCGGTTCCGATCTCTGCGGCGTCCAGACTGGGAATCGGTGATATGCTGGATGAAGTGGTTTCGCATTTTCCGGAAGGAGCAGGAGAGACCGAAGAGGACGAGCGTCCGAAGATCGCCATTGTCGGAAAGCCGAATGTGGGAAAATCTTCGATCGTCAATAAGCTTCTCGGAGAAAATCGTGTGATCGTATCAGATATCGCGGGCACCACAAGAGATGCCATTGATACGGCAATCAAACACGAGGACAGAGAATATATTTTTATCGATACCGCGGGACTGCGAAGAAAAAATAAGATCAAGGAAGAGCTGGAGAGATTCAGTATCATTCGTACTGTAACGGCAGTAGAGAGAGCGGATGTGGTGCTGATGGTGATCGATGCCACAGAAGGGGTTACAGAGCAGGATGCCAAGATTGCCGGGATCGCACATGAGCGCGGAAAGGGTGTGATCATCGTTGTAAACAAATGGGATGCCATTGAGAAGAATGACAAGACCATGAAACAATATGAAAATGATATCCGGACGACACTTGCGTATATGCCATACGCAGAGATCATGTATGTTTCTGCAAAAACAGGACAGCGTCTGAATAAACTGTATGATATGATCGATATGGTCATTGACAGCCAGACACTTCGGATTCAGACCGGTGTGCTCAATGAGATTATGATGGAGGCCGTTGCCATGCAGCAGCCGCCGTCAGACAAGGGAAAACGTCTGAAGCTTTACTATATCACCCAGGTATCGGTAAAACCACCGACCTTTGTAATCTTTGTAAATGACAAAGAACTGATGCATTTTTCTTATACCCGTTATCTGGAAAACAAGATCCGGGAAGCGTTCGGGTTCAGGGGAACGTCTCTGAAATTCTTTATCCGGGAGAGAAAGGAAAAGGATCAGTAGATATGGAACGAATTATCTGTCTTATCATAGGATATGCGTTCGGTCTGTTTCAGACCGGATATTTTGTGGGGAAACTCAATCATGTGGACATCAGAAAAACAGGAAGCGGAAACTCGGGTTCTACGAATGCACTGCGTGTGCTTGGAGTAAAAGCCGGACTGATGACGTTTGCGGGAGATGTTTTAAAATGTGTCCTGCCAATTCTTCTGGTGCGCCAGATCTTCAGTGGCAGCGATTGTCTGCCGCTGCTTGCGATGTATACAGGAGCAGGTGCCACACTTGGACATAATTATCCGTTTTATCTGAAATTTAAAGGCGGAAAAGGGATTGCGGTTCTGGCCGGGCTTGTGCTTTCCACCAAGCTCTGGATGGTCCCGATCCCACTTGCTGCATTTATTTTTGTGGTGGCAGTCACCCGCTATGTTTCCGCAGGGTCACTTCTGGTAACAATTATTTTTCTTGCAGAGGTGATATGTTTCGGGCAGATGGGGGGATTTGCGATGGCGCAGCCTTATGTGTACGAATTATATCTGGTGACGTTTTTACTGATGGCACTGGCATGGTGGAGGCATCGTGCAAATATAAAGAGACTGTTGAATGGAACAGAGAACAAAATCGGGTTTTCTAAAAAATAGAGACGATTAAAAAGGAGGCAGAATATGGCAAATATAGGTGTGTTGGGAGCGGGAAGCTGGGGAACGGCACTCTCCGTCCTGCTGCATGATAACGGAAATCAGGCAACGATCTGGTCGATCGATCCCGCCGAGATAGAGATGCTGTCAAAAGAAAGAGAGCATAAGACAAAGCTGCCGGGGGTGCACATCTCCGAGGAAATTCAGATTACCGGAGAGATACAAGAGGCAATCCTGGGAAAAGACTTTCTTGTCTTGGCAGTTCCGTCTCCGTTTACAAGAGCGACTGCGAAAAAGATGAGTCCATATGTGGCAGAAGGGCAAATAATCGTGGATGTGGCAAAAGGGATCGAAGAGACCACATTGATGACACTTTCCGGGCAGATCAAAGAAGAGATTCCGCAGGCGGATGTAGCAGTTCTTTCCGGACCGAGCCACGCGGAAGAGGTCGGAAGAAAGCTGCCGACAACCTGTGTGATCGGTGCGACGACAAGAAAGACGGCTGAGTACCTGCAGTCTGCATTTATGAGTAAGGTGTTCCGTGTCTATACAAGTCCGGATATTCTGGGGATTGAGCTGGGAGGATCATTGAAAAACGTGATCGCTCTGGCAGCGGGAATTGCAGACGGACTTGGTTATGGAGATAACACAAAAGCTGCGCTGATCACTCGAGGAATTGCGGAAATTGCGCGTTTGGGCGTAAAAATGGGCGGAAAGCTCGAGACATTTACCGGGCTGACCGGAATCGGAGATCTGATCGTGACCTGCGCAAGTGTACACAGCCGAAACCGCAGAGCCGGATATCTTATGGGACAGGGGAAGACTATGCAGGAGGCCATGGATGAAGTACAGATGGTAGTCGAAGGTGTGTATTCTGCAAAGGCAGCCAGAAAGCTGGCAGAGAAATATGAGGTGTCCATGCCGATTGTGGAGCAGATCAATGAAGTACTGTTTGAAAACAAGAGTGCTGCACAGGCAGTGGATGAACTGATGCTTCGAGAATCAAAAAGTGAGCATTCCGTGCTGCCGTGGCCGGATGAGACAGTATAGTTTTTTTTAATTCAAGAGAACAGAGCCGGAATAATCCCCTTTGTTTCTGCATAGATTGGTATCAGCAGAACAAGGGGGTATTTTTTATGGATGCATTTCAGGTATACAAGGATATGAAAGCAAGAACCAACGGGGAAATCTATATTGGAGTTGTAGGTCCGGTTCGGACAGGCAAGTCAACATTTATCAAGCGGTTCATGGATCTTCTCGTGCTGCCGAATATGACGGATGAACATGCAAAAGAGCGGACAAAAGACGAACTTCCGCAGTCAGCTTCCGGAACAACGATCATGACAACAGAGCCGAAATTTGTTCCGAAAGATGCGGCATCTGTCAGACTGTCCGAAGACGTGGAAGTTAAGATCCGACTGATCGACTGTGTCGGATATATGGTAGACGGGGCGAGCGGTCATATAGAAAACGATGTGGAACGTCAGGTGAAAACGCCATGGTTTGAACATGAGATCCCCTTTACAAAAGCGGCAGCGATCGGGACACAGAAGGTGATTCATGACCATGCGACAATTGGGCTGGTTATCACAACAGATGGAAGTATCGGAGAGCTTCCGAGAGAAAATTATATTTTGGCAGAAGAAAAGACCATTCAGGAATTGAAATCCATCGGAAAGCCGTTTCTGATCCTTTTGAACACACAGAAGCCATACAGCGAAGAAACAAAAAGTCTTCAGGGGAAAATGGAGGAAAAGTACGGAGTATCTGTTCTTGCGGTCAACTGTGCGCAGCTTCGGACAGAAGATATTAATCAGATCATGCGGCAGGTGTTGTATGAGTTTCCAATTTCAGAAGCAGAATTTTATATTCCGAAGTGGGTGGAAATGCTGCCAAAGGATCACCCGGTAAAAAGCGAGGTGCTCTCCAGTGTAAGAAATCTGCTGGATGGAATGGATGACATTCGAAGTGTGGCAGAGGCGGTACCGGTAAGTGACAGCGAGTACATAGAGAAGATCAGGATCTCTCAGATTGAAATGGATACGGGAATCGTAAAGATCCAGATGGACTTGAAGGAGAAGTATTATTATGAGGTGCTCAGTGAACTGACAGGGACGAAGATTCAGGGAGAATATGAACTGATCGCAGCGATGAAAGAACTTGCCGCAATGAAAGAGGAATATACACAGATCAAAGATGCGTTTGCCGATGTGAAAATGAAAGGATACGGTGTAGTTAGCCCGAAGAAAGAGGAAATTCTGTTAGATGAGCCTGCGATCATCAAACAGGGCAGTAAATATGGTGTGAAGATCAGATCAGAGGCTCCGTCTGTTCATATGATCCGTGCCAATATTGAGACTGAGATCGCACCGATCGTGGGAAGTGAAAAGCAGGCACAGGATCTGGTGGAATATATCAAAGCAGAGAGTGAGACTCCGGAGGGAGTATGGGGAACCAACATATTTGGAAAATCTGTAGAAGAGCTGGTGCTGGATGGGATGCGCAATAAGATCAATATGATCAACGAGGAGAGTCAGGTGAAGCTCCAGGATACGATGCAGAAGATCGTCAATGACAGTAATGGAGGGCTGGTCTGCATTATTATCTGATTTTTTTGTTTTTTTCTGCCGGATGCTTGGACTCTTATTCTCAGATGTGGTACAATAAAGCGGCGGAGTGTTCTCTGCATTACAGAATTTAGTTGAGACCGGAGTACAAGAAAGGGGTACGAATCTATGAAAGCGGCTATTTTTACGTTGGATACAGAAAGTTATAAAGCAAGAAAGGCAAGTGCGGCAGGGATGGTTTTAAAGAAACTGCTGGAACAGTCCGGGTTTGAGACTGCTGCCGTGCGTGTGATCCCGAAAGACCGGAAAGTGGCGGCATCGGTATTAAAAAGAGTGGCAGAGGAGCAGACCGCAGAGTTGGTTCTGACAACAGGAGCAGCAGGACATCTCGAGAGCGACTGTGCTCCATATGCACTGATGGATGTGGCAGAACGCCTTCTTCCGGGGATCCCGGAGACACTGCGTGCATTCCGCAACCGGGATTCTCTGCAGGCGGTTCTGGACTGCAGTGCGGCAGGTGTGTGCAAAAAGACGCTGATGGTAAATCTTCCGGGAGATGCCAAAGAGGCAAAGGAAGCACTGGAATTTATTCTTCCGGAATTAAAACGTGCGATTGAGATGTTGAACGTATGATGCGGGTGACATATCTCGGACACAGTGGATTTCTTCTGGAGATGGAGGATGCCCTGCTTTTGTTTGATTATTATCAGGGCAGTCTCCCCGAAATGGATCCGGAAAAAACATTGTTTGTATTTGTGAGTCATGTACATTATGATCATTATAATCCGGACATTTTGAAATTGCGCCGTCAGAGACAGAACATCTGGTATCTTTTTTCTGATGATGTGCCGATGCCGGATGAACAGAAACAGGTAATCCGGCTGTCGCCCGAAGAAGAGAGGCGTGTGAATGGCATCCGGGTGCGTACACTGCCATCTACAGATGAAGGAGTCGCATTCTGGATAGAATATCAGGGAATCGTGATTTATCACGCAGGAGATTTGAACTGGTGGCACTGGGAAGGAGAACCAAAGTCGTATAACGAGCAGATGAGAGCGGATTATCAGAAGGCGATTGGAGAGCTTCCGGATCAGCCGATCGATGTTGCATTTGTGCCGGCGGATCTCCGTCTGGGTGAGCAGTATGTCTGGGGACTGGACTATTTTATGCGTCATACAGACACGAAAAATGTGTTCCCGATGCATTTCTGGGGATCCTATGAAGTGTTTGACAGGCTTTTTCACGAACCGTGTACAACAGAATATAGAAGCAGAATCCGAGAGATTCAGACAGAAGGACAGGTGTTTGACATTCAGAGTCAGACATAGTATAATGAAGAACAGTGTTAAGTAAGACAGACAATCGCGGCTGCATGCGCCGAAAGGCCGCAGACGAGGAAAGTCCGGGCTTCGCAGGGCAGGATGCCGGATAACGTCCGGTGGAGGTGACTCCAAGGCCAGTGCAACAGAAATAAACCGCCTGTATTTTGTGCAGGTAAGGGTGGAAAGGCAGTGTAAGAGACTACCGCCCTTCTGGTAACAGAAGGGGCACATGTAAACCCCATCCGAAGCAAGACCGAATAAAAGCTATGCGGCTGCCCGTCGCGCTTTAGGTAGGTTGCTTGAACCTGACGGCAACGTCAGGTCTAGATAGATGATTGTCCAATGACATAACCCGGCTTATCGTTTTGCTTAATTTGATGCTGTCGCTTTGCGGCAGCATTTTGCATATGAACAGAGATTTTATACAAGGCAGGAAAAGAGTATGGGAATGAGAATCAATACAACGCTGCCGCTTCCGGCAGAATTGAAAGCAGAGTATCCGCTTTCAAAGGAACTTACAGAAATCAAGAAAAAAAGGGATGCTGAAATCCGGGACATTTTTACAGGAAAGTCAGACAAGTTTGTCGTGATCGTAGGGCCATGTTCCGCAGACAATGAAGATTCCGTGTGTGAATATATAAGCAGGCTGGCAAAAGTGAATGAAAAAGTATCAGACCGCCTGATGATTATTCCGCGGATCTACACGAACAAACCAAGGACAACAGGTGAGGGATATAAAGGAATGCTTCATCAGCCAAAACCGGATCAGGCGCCGGATCTGCTGGCTGGAATTATTGCGATCCGTAAGATGCATATCCGTGCCATAGAAGAAAGCGGACTGACAAGCGCGGATGAGATGCTGTATCCGGAGAACAGAAGCTATCTGGATGATATCTTATCTTATGAGGCAATCGGGGCGCGTTCTGTTGAAAACCAGCAACACAGACTGACGGCCAGCGGTATGGATATTCCGGTGGGGATGAAAAATCCGACCAGTGGTGATTTTTCTGTGATGCTCAACTCTGTGATCGCGGCACAGAGTTCCCATACTTTTATTTACAGAGGCATGGATGTAACGACAGATGGAAACGATCTGGCACATGTGATTCTGCGCGGCGGAGTGGACAAGTATGGTACTTGTAATCCAAATTATCACTATGAGGATCTGATCCGTCTTCAGGCGATGTATGGAGAGAAACATCTGGCCAATCCGGCAGCGATCGTCGATGCCAATCATTCAAATTCCAACAAGCAGTTCAAAGAGCAGATCCGCATTGTCAGTGAGGTGCTTCACAGCCGGAATTACAATACAAAATTAAAAGAGCTGATCAAAGGTGTGATGATTGAAAGTTATCTGGAAGAAGGATGTCAGAGTATCGGGGCAGACCAGATTTACGGAAAGTCCATTACAGACCCGTGTCTTGGATGGGAAGATACAGAGCGATTGATTTATAAAATAGCAGAAGAGTGCTAGAAGGGAGGCACATGATGAGAAGGCAGATGCTTGGAAAAAGTATGCTGGAAGTTCCGGTAGTTGCAGCTGGATGTATGCGTATTCAGGGAATGGATGAGACAGAGGTGGATGAGTATATCCATACCTGTCTGGAACTGGGAATTCAGTTTTTTGATCATGCGGATATTTATGGAAAAGGGGCATGCGAATCTCTGTTCGGACGTGTATTCGAGCAGACAGAATTTCGCAGAGAAGATATCATCCTGCAGTCTAAATGCGGGATTGTACCGGGTGTGATGTATGACTTTTCCAAAGAACATATTTTGCAGTCGGTAGAGGAATCTCTCCGCAGGCTGCGTACTGATTATCTGGATATCCTGCTTCTTCACAGACCGGATGCACTGATGGAGCCGGAAGAAGTGGCAGAAGCATTTGATCTGTTGGAGGGATCCGGAAAGGTGAGACATTTCGGTGTTTCCAATCATACGCCGATGCAGATCCAGCTTTTGAAAAAATGTGTGAGACAGGATCTTCTTGTCAATCAGCTTCAGTTCAGTATTCCGTTTTCTAACATGGTTGCATCAGGACTTGAGGCAAATATGCTGACAGATGGTGCCGTCAACCGAGACAACAGCGTGCTGGATTTTTGCAGACTGCATGATATGACGATTCAGGCATGGTCTCCGTTCCAGTATGGATTTTTCGAAGGGGTATTTGTTGACAGTGAGAAATATCCGGAATTAAATCAGGTGCTGGCGGATCTTGCGGAAAAATATGGGACAACAAAGACTGGTATCGCATCTGCATGGATATTCAGACATCCGGCAAAGATTCAGATGGTAGCAGGTACGACCAATCTGAAGCGATTGCGGGAGATCGCGCTGGCGGCAGATATCCGGCTGACCAGAGAAGAATGGTATCAGTTATATTTAAGTGCGGGACATATACTGCCATAGAATTTTGAGATAAATAACGGGAACGTGATCTGTAAAAACCACGTTCCCGTTTGTTTTTTTGTTTATCTTCCGGAATACTTTTCCTCACAGTATTTACAACGATATACCTGGTTTTCTTCATCTGTCAGGACAAAGATGTGATCCAGTTCCTGTTCGATGGATGTGATACATCTTGGATTTTTGCAGCGGATCACATTGGTGATCTCTTTTGGAAGTCTTAGGATTTTTTTGTCGACGACCTGTTCATTGGAGATAATATTGACTGTGATATTGTGGTCGATAAATCCGAGAATATCAAGGTCCATAAAATCGATCGGACACTCGATCTTCATGATGTCTTTTTTTCCCATTTTACTGCTGCGGGCATTTTTGATGATCGCAACACAGCAGTCCAGTTTATCGAGGTGAAGATATTTGTAAATATCCATACTTTTTCCTGCTTCGATGTGATCCAGAACAAAACCTTCAGAAATACGTCCTACGTTCAATGTATTTTTCAAATTAGATACCTTCTTTCTTTATGCGAAACAAATTTTTGTTACTCTACATGAATATCAAGCAGTGTCAGAATCAGTGCCATACGTACATAAACACCATACTGTACCTGTCTGAAATAAGCTGCTCGCGGATCATCGTCTACTTCCACAGAAATCTCGTTGACACGTGGCAGTGGATGCAGTACAAACATATCGGAAGGAGCCAGCTGCATTTTCTTTTTGTCCAGGATATAGAAATCTTTCATGCGGACATAATCTTCTTCGTTGAAGAAACGTTCTTTTTGTACACGTGTCATGTATAGGATATCAAGTTCCGGCATGGCGTCTTCCAGACGGACAACTTCCTTGTATTCGATATGGTTTTTATCCAGAACATCCTGACGGATATAGCTTGGAAGACGTAATTCTTCCGGTGAGATCAAAACAAATTTGATTCCCTCATAGCGCACCAGAGCGTGGATCAGAGAATGTACGGTACGTCCGAATTTTAAGTCTCCGCAAAGTCCGATCGTCATATGATCAAGGCGTCCTTTTACGGAACGGATAGTCAAAAGGTCAGTCAGTGTCTGGGTTGGATGCTGATGTCCTCCGTCTCCTGCGTTGATGACAGGAATGGAAGCGTGCTTACAGGCAACCATCGGCGCTCCTTCCTTTGGATGGCGCATAGCAACGATATCTGCATAACAAGAAACGGTGCGGATCGTATCTGAAACACTCTCTCCTTTTGAGGCAGAGCTGGAATCTGCGGAAGAAAATCCCATGATGCTTCCGCCCAGATTGAGCATCGCAGCCTCATGGCTTAAACGTGTACGCGTACTTGGTTCATAAAATAAAGTAGCCAGCTTCTTCCCTTCACATGCATGTGCATATTTTTCCGGGTGTTTTTCAATGTCTCCCGCCAGATTTAACAGTGTTTCCAGTTCCTCTACAGAAAAATCCAGAGGACTCATCAAATGTCTCATATGTAACCTCCTTGTAAATCAGATCTTGTTTGAGAGCAGAATCTGATTATCGATATTGTAATAAATCTTCAACAGTTTTGCGTTTTGGTGCAGATGGCTCGATATCAGGATATCCAAGTGCAATCAATGCAGCCAGTTCCCGTTCCTTTGGAATGTCCAGAAGACTGGAAATTCCACTCTCATCAAATACGCCCATAATGACAGTACCCAGTCCGTATTCGTGCGCAGCCAGACAGAACGTCTGACAGGCCACACCGGCATCAAACATCTGCCAGCGGTCTTTTTTTCCAGTGGTATAAGAGCCGTCGCGCTCAAAACCGCACCGTCCCTTGATATAAGTGACAGCAATCAAAACCGGTGTCTGGCGGATGATATCTGAATTGTAAGATGGGGTAAAGTCATCAGCAATTTTTCCCAGAAGGGAAGGATCCTCAATTGCGATATAACGGGTAATCTGAGTATTTTTCCAGGATGGGGAAAAAGAAGCTGCGGAAACGATCTCTTCAATCAATGAATGCTTAACAGAATCCGGTTTGAATCTGCGGATGCTTCTGCGGCTTTTGATACAATCAACTGTATTCATTTCGATGTACCTCCCTATGCAAAATCTCTTCAATCATCATATACTAAACTGTGAGTTTTTTCAACAGAGAATTCATATGAAAATTAAGAAAGAAGCAGAAAAAATCTGGACAGAAAGCGTAAA
Source organism: Mediterraneibacter gnavus ATCC 29149 (assembly GCF_008121495.1). NCBI lineage: Bacteria > Bacillati > Bacillota > Clostridia > Lachnospirales > Lachnospiraceae > Mediterraneibacter > Mediterraneibacter gnavus. The sequence continues at coordinate 2,936,868 of NZ_CP043051.1, forward strand.
TTGTAATTTAAAATTTGTTAATGGTTTGTAAAGAAGCTTAAAACAAAAAAATCAGGTGTTATAATACCAATGCAAAAGTGAAAAAAGAAGGAGAAATGTAAAATGAAGAAGAGAGTCATTGCGGTGTTGATTTCCGCCATACTGCTTTACCAGCCATTATCAGTATCTGCAGCAGCAGCTCCAGATGGAATGACAGACGCAAGCAAAACACCAGCGGCACAAAACGGGGCATGGGATGCATGGTGTGAGGAATGGGAAACAATAAAAACAGACTGGACACAGGTCGCCATGTCACCTGGATCCGATGAAACAGAAATGAATTTTGCATGGTATACGAAAGAAGGGGAAGAGGCATCCTTTGTATATGGACAGACTCCGGATCTAAGCGATGGGCAAAGTGCAGCAGTATCAGAAAGTCCGGCGCAGACAGGTTATAAGAGCAGCAAAGTGGTGATAAAGGATTTGAAGCCCGGAACTACGTACTATTATCAGGTGAGCGGAAAAGAGATTTGCTCCTTTACTACGGATGCAGATACAAGTTCCTTTTCCTTTATTTTCGTAGGAGATCCGCAGATTGGTTCTTCCAATCCGGAAAAAGCAAAGACTCCGGAGGATATTTTAAAACCATCCTTTGCGGCAGCACAGTCAGAAGCAGTTAGAAATGATACCTTTAACTGGAATGATACATTGACAAAAGCATATGAAAAAACAAACAGATTGGCATCCTTTGTTCTTTCTTCTGGGGATCAGATTCAGACAAATGCCAAAAAAGTGCAGGATACAACAATCAGTGAGGTAGAATATGCAGGATATTTGAGTCCGGATCTTATGAAAAGTGTACCCGTCGCAACAACGGTAGGAAATCATGATGCAGACAATGCCAATTATACGTATCATTTTAATCCGGCAAACAGCAGTTCTCTTGGCGACAATGGAACAGTAGGCGGAGATTATTACTACACATATGGGGACGCCCTGTTTATGATTTTAAATACGCAGGATACAAATGTGGAGGAACATCGTCAGTTTATTGAATCCACAGTAGCGGCAAATACAGATTGCAAATGGAAAATAGTAACACTTCATCAGGATATTTATGGATCTGCAGAACATTCCAATGAACCAGAAATCACCAATTTGCGTTATAGTCTGGTGCCTGTGTTTGAACAAAATGATATTGATCTGGTGTTGGCAGGACATGATCACGCATATTCCAGAACAAAAATGTTAGAAGGCGGTCAGTTCAAAATGGAATATTCGGATGATGAATTTGAAGAACAGTTGGAAAAAGATATGGATGCGGGAGAAAATCCTGATACACTTTATGAGGCACCGGGAAATATTTCAGAAGATACACAGGATGAGGGCGAACAAAAATATCTGAAATATCTGCATGCGGTGATGGATGAGGAAGCAGTAATGGAATTGACAGAGAATCAGGAAACGGCGGTAAATTCTGATGGAATCATGTATCTGACAGCAGGATCTTCATCAGGAAGTAAATATTATGATCTGGTACCTCGCCAACAGACTTATATTGCCAACAGATGGCAGCAGGATGTTCCGACTTATTCGGTAGTAGACATTACGGAAACAACATTGACAGTGAATACATATCGCACAGATACACAGGAACCGATCGATACACAGTTTATGCTTGTGAAATCAGTTGATCATGGACAGCTTTCCGCGTTAATTGAAGAAGCTGGGAGTAAAAATCCAGAAGAATATACAACCGAGAGTTATCAAACAATGCAGCAGGCTCTGGAAGGCGCCAGAACTGTAAATGCAGATCCGGCAGCAGATACGGCAACACTGACAAATGCATATACTGCATTGAAAACAGCATTGGATCAGTTGGAGATGAAACATCAGGAAAATTTAAACCCACCGTCATCCAGTGATTCACCGGACAATGGACAGTCACAAAACGGAGGTACAAGTGGTTCTATGAGCGACCAGACTACGCATACAGAAGGTATCAATAAAAAACCAGTGACTTCACAAACAACGGTAAAAACAGGAGACGCTGTACCGATTGCAGGGGTAGTGATCGTGATGTTAACAGCGTTACTTTGCGGAGGCGGAGTGCTCGTGGCTCGGAGAAAGCGTGACCAAAAATGAATTGGCTGAAAAAGGGAGAAGGCAGTTTATCATTTTCGGAATTACGATTCTGTTTGCTGCATTTTTGATACAGTTAAATCAAGTGGAACGGGAAGGGCTGTATGAAACAGAAGGAAAAACCTTTGAAAAAGCAAAAGTAGTGGAGATAAAAAAAGATAATACAACAGAGTCGGGAAATCAGATTGGAAATCAACTGGTTTCCCTTCGATTATTAAGTGGCAAGTTTCGTGGAACAGTTGTGGAGGCTGTCAGTTCTTCAGGTTATCTTTACGGAACACATTGTGAAAAGGGCATGAAGGTGATCGCGGAAGTGAATGAAGGGGAAGATTCGTTGTATGTTACCGTCTACAGTTATGACCGTACGGCAATTTTGTGTATGATTGTTTTGCTGTTTTTGCTGACCTTAAGTCTGATCGGAGGGAGAAAAGGAGTCTATTCCGTTGTCGCTTTGATTTTTACATTTGTATGTATTGTATTTCTATTTTTGCCACTTATCTACAGAGGGGTATCTCCTGTTTGGGCAGCAGTGCTGGTTGCAATTCTGACGACGGTTGTGACTATGTATTTACTGGGAGGGATTTCAAGTAAAAGTGTGACTGCTGTGGTCGGCACAGTACTGGGGGTTGGAATTTCAGGGATACTGGCAATTCTGTTTGGAAAATGGACACATATTTCCGGATATAATGTTGCAGATATTGAGCAGTTGACGTATGTAGGTCAGACAACGAATATTAAAATTGGAGAATTGTTGTATGCGGGCATTTTGATTTCGGCACTGGGGGCTGTTATGGATGTTGCGATGTCAATAGCGTCTACTATTAATGAAATCCACTTTCGCAATCCACTGCTTTCTGCAAGGGAATTATTTTTTTCGGGGATACGGGTTGGAAAAGATATGATGGGGACAATGTCAAATACACTGATTTTAGCTTTTACAGGTACGTCGATTAATACGTTAGTATTTTTGTATGTGTATAACTATTCCACAACGCAGATCATCAATATGTATTCCATAGGAATCGAGTTAATTCAGGGAATTGCTTCCACAATGGGAGTGATATTGACGATTCCATTGGTTTCATTACTTAGTGCATGGCATTTAAAACGGAAAGAAATTAAAATTTTTTCAAAAATTTTTCAAAGAACAGGCCGGCGGTAAACCAAAGCGGCGCATAATCAAGACGGATGACCCCTTTGATATTGAATTTTGCACGACTGTAATCCCAGGGACAGATCCGGTGTTTCTTTAAAAACAGACCGGATAAAAATTCCCCGGCAAAAATAAAAGCAGTGTAGATACTGCCGCGCAGAAGGGTATTTTTTGTCTTTAATTTCTGGGAGAGCGGGGAGAAAATACATGCCATTCCATAGATTGGAAACATCCAGATGGAGGTTCTTCCTGCAAGTGTATAATCTTTGGAGAAAAAGGAGTGAAGTCCTGTAAACAAAATTTCCATGCACCAGCCGAGGGTGCCGCATAAAATAAATTTTTTCTTCATAACAACAGACTGCCCATTTTAGAGCGGATTTATGCAGTTAGAAATCAGGTATTGTACAATCGGAAAAAAATGTATTATAATACAGCTTAAGTTTGAAAGGACAAGGAGAGAAGAAAAATGGCGACATTGGAAGAACTCAGGGAGAAGCTGGATGGGATCGATGATCAGATCGCAAAGCTGTATGAAGAAAGAATGAAAGTCTGCGAGGATGTTGGAAGATTTAAAGTCGGCGCAGGGCGAAAAGTGTTTGACCGTCAAAGAGAACATGAAAAACTTCTGGATGTGGCATCCAAGGTGAACGGTGAGTTTAACAAGAAGGGGATTCAGGAGCTGTACGCACAGCTGATGAGTATGAGCCGGAAATTGCAGTATCAGCAGCTTGTGGAGGCGGGTGCACTGGGAAGACTTCCGTTTATTGAGATGGAGTTGCTTGATAAGCAGAATGTCCGTGTCGTATTTCAGGGTGTGGAAGGAGCTTATAGTCAGGCTGCCATGAAGAAATATTTTCCGGACAATGAGAACAATTTTCATGTGACGACTTTCCGGGAAGCCATGGAGGCAATCGAGGAGGGGGCGGCAGATTTTGCAGTTCTTCCGATTGAAAATTCTTCTGCTGGAGCAGTCAATGAAGTATATGATCTGTTGGTAGAGTTTGAAAATTATATTGTGGGAGAGACGTTTCTTCCAATCGAAAATACGCTGGCAGGCCTTCCTGGAACCACACTCTCTCAGATTGAGCGTGTGTACTCTAAGGCAGAAGCTCTGATGCAGACAAGCCGTTTCCTGGAAAAGCATGGAGACTGGCAGCAGATCAGTGTGTCCAATACAGCGGCAGCGGCAAAAAAAGTCCTAAAAGAGCAGGATCACTCGCAGGCGGCAGTGTGCAGTGCATATGCAGCACAGGTATACGGACTTTCTGTTCTGGCAGAGGATATTAATGATGAGACTAATAATGTGACACGGTTTATCATTGTTACGAATCAGAAGATTTTTACGCCGGATGCATCGAAAATCAGTATTTGTTTTGAACTTCCGCACCAGAGTGGATCACTGTATCAGATTTTGTCGCATTTTATTTACAATGACCTGAACATGACAAAGATTGAATCCCGTCCGGTGGAAGGGAAAAGCTGGGAGTATCGTTTCTTTGTGGATTTCGAAGGAAATCTCGAACAGCCGGGTGTGAAAAATGCGATCCGGGGGCTCAGAGAAGAAGCGCGGAACTTGAAGATTTTAGGAAATTATTGATGAGTATGAGGGAGGAACAGGAAGATGCGTACCAATGAACTGATCTTATATAAAAATATGGAATACGAAGAGTTACTTTTGGATATGACATTTCTGATGGAACATTATGATAATGAATACTATAATCAGGAGGATTTAAAAGGACTGCTTTTTTCCTGTATGAATGAATTGCTGGAACTCTCAGAGTGTCACGGGTTTTTCGGAAATCTCTGGCATACCTTCCTGACTTTCCTGCTGGCAAATGATGAAAATGCTTACAGTACCTCCTGCGAGATCACGGGAGAGACAAAAGGAAGCCTGAATCTGGCGGCAGAGCATGATTTTTGGATTTTTAAAGAATTATTCGATTATGATTTCACTGCATTGATGCGGGTATTGGATGCAGGCTGTTTTTCCCTTCTTCTGGACTATGAAAATACACAGGATGACAGGATTGTTTTTAATAAACGAATCCGTGACAGAATCTGTAATCTGAGCAGGGAGCTGGAGCAGGCAGAGGACGTACAGTCGTTTAAGCAGTGCGTGACGGAGTTTTATCGGGAGTTTGGAGTCGGAAAGCTGGGACTGCACAAAGCGTTTCGCGTGGAACATACCAAAGACGGAGCAGCGGAAATCGTTCCAATCACGAACATTGCTCATGTGCATCTGAATGATCTCGTAGGATATGAGGCAGAAAAGCAAAAGCTGATTGATAATACCAAAGCGTTTGTAGAGGGAAAAAGAGCCAATAACTGTCTGCTCTACGGAGATGCAGGGACAGGAAAATCATCTTCCATCAAAGCAATTTTAAATCAGTATTATGATCAGGGGCTTCGCATGATCGAAGTATATAAGCATCAGTTTCAGGATCTGAACGAGGTGATTGCCCAGATTAAAAATAGAAACTATAAATTTATTATTTACATGGATGATCTCTCTTTTGAAGAATTTGAAATCGAATATAAGTATCTGAAAGCCGTGATCGAAGGAGGTCTGGAGAAAAAACCGGACAATATTCTGATCTATGCAACTTCCAACAGAAGGCATCTGGTGAGGGAGACTTTCCGTGACAAACAGGATCGGGATGAAGAACTGCATACAAACGATACGGTGCAGGAAAAACTGTCTCTTGTGGCAAGATTCGGTGTCAAGATTTATTTTGCCTCTCCGGCTAAAAAGGCATTCCAGAAGATCGTGACAGAACTGGCAAAGCGGAACCATATTTCCATGCCGGAAGAAGAACTTTTATTGGAAGTCAATAAATGGGAACTGAGTCACGGGGGAATGTCGGGAAGAACTGCACAGCAGTTTATTGATTACCTTCTTGGGAAGGAATAACCGCATCAGGCGGAAAAAGAAAAGGAATTTGGTATGACAGGAAAGAAACGGATGCGCCGTCTTGCATTGACAGGCGCACTGCTGATGCTGTGCACAAATACGGCGGCAGGATGCAGACAGCAGGAAAAGCAGGAAGTAACACCAGAAGTATTGATGGATGCGGTAGACAAAAATATGAAAGAAGTCAATTCGGCATCCAGTTCACTGGAAATCGAGGTGGAGTTGGAGGATGTGCTGGATCATACCAGAATCCGAATGGATATGGACATGGAGAACACGGTAAGCCCCAGAGCAGGACACGCAAAGGGGAGGGCGGAAGTGAAGCTAAATGATAATCTGGTCTCTAGTAATATGGAAATCTACCAGGTGGAAGAAGGCGATAAGTATGTGACGTACAGTAGTCTTTACGAGCAGTGGTCGAGGACAGAGAGTGAAAACAGCTCCTCTTCCAGTGGTACAGAAACAGATTTTTTCCAGAGTGCAAGAGCGGAAATCGAAGATTTTACGCTTGCAAAGCAGCCGGTAAAGGTCCGGGAAAAGACGTGCTATGAAATCTACGGGGATATGCAGGGAAAGAAGCTGATGGATTTTCTTGGGGAGGAGATGATTCAGGCCTACGGTCTTGTGGATCTGCTGGATCAGGATGCGCTGGATACACTGGAGATTCCGGTTACGGTGGATATTTACAAAAAAGAAAAGCTGCCGGCAAGGATCATCGTGGATATGACAGATGTGATGGATGAATTATACCAAAGCTTCGGGAAAACAACTAATGTGAATTTTTATAATATTGAACTGGTGTATAACGGATATGATAATGTGGGACAGATTCAGGTTCCTGAAGATGTGAAGCAAGCAGTCAATGGATAAGAATACTCTTTTATTATAGAAAAATAGATGGATGCCCCTGGTAACGAAATCTGTACCAGGGGCATTTTGAATGCATTTTAATCAGAAATTTCTTTTAAGTCGCCGATATCACTGTCGATGATCAGCGAATAATTGGTATAATATACGACAAAGCCGGGTTTTGCACCCTTTGGTTTTTTGACATGTTTTTTCTCAATATAGTCAATCTCTACTTTTTCTCCGCCCCGGGCCTTGGAATAGTAAGCGGCAAGCCGTCCGGCCTCTTCAAATGTACGGTCCGGAAGCTCATCTCCGTTGGTGCGGACAACAACATGAGATCCGGGAGTATTTTTTGCATGGAACCACCAGTCATTGCCGACTGCAAATTCGAAGGTCAGCCAGTCGTTCTGCAGGTTATTCTTTCCGACATAAATATGATATCCGTCACTGGAAAGATAGTGCAGTGGTTTGTTTTTGATCTTTACTTTTTTCTTGGTGAATTTGCGGCGCATATAACCGGAATGAATCAGCTCTTCCTTGATCTCTGCAAGATCCTCCTCACTGAGTGCGATATCCAGAGCAGTGCTGACGGATTCCAGGTATGTGATGTCTTCTTTTGTTTCTTCGGTCAGCGCGGATAATGCTTCAAAGGTACGTTTTTGTTTGTTATATTTTTCGAAATAGCGCTGTGCATTTTCCAACGGAGTTTTTGTGGTATCCAATGGGATTTTTACCATTTCATTGTTGTAGTAATTCAAAGCCTCCAGTACTTTTGCACCTGGTTCCAGATTATAGCCGTAAGTATGGATCAGTTCGCCGTATACTTTGTATTTGTCCCGATCCTCGGTATCGGATAACTGCCGCATCTGCAGAGCATATTTTTTTCTGGCGCGTTCCAGAGCGGTCTGTACGATATGGCGCAGATCAGCAGATTTCTGGCGGATACGGGTAATCTGGTTTTTGGTTGCATAATAAGTCTCCAACACGTGTGAGATGGAAGAAAAAGTTTCTCTGTGGTATGCATGCAAATGCTCCAGCCCAAGGGATGCAAATTCCTTTGGCTCTTTTCCGTCATAGTATACAGACGGGGAGAATTGACCTTCCCTGACTGCGGAGAGATAAATACAAAACTGATTGTAAAAGTGTACACAGACATCTGCGGAAAGCTCTGAGGCCGGAAGCCTTGAATCTATACTGGAAAGAAAACAGATCTCCTCAGCAGTGACGGGACTGATCCCGGTAAAGCTGGTGTAGATTGCCTTGGATACCGGCATTGGCTTTGCACGAAGCAGGGTATGGAACTCGGCTTCTGAAATTGTGAGCGGATCTGCTTTTTCCATGGTGTCCGGGATGAAATAGTCCCGTCCGGGCAGCACTTCCCGGACAGAACTCATCTGGGCGGAGACATGTTTGATGCTGTCAATGATCGTTCCGTCTGAAGTACAGAAAATAATATTGCTGTGTTTGCCCATGATCTCCACGATCAGATCCTTGCGGCAAAGATCGCCAAGCTCATCCAGATGCTCGATTGTAAAATGAATGATCCGTTCTAGTTTGGGCTGCCAGATATCCACGATCCTGCCGTTTGCAATGTGCTTTCTCAAAAGCATACAGAAATTGGGAGCAGTCATGGGACTTGGTTTATTCGCGTCAGTGAGATATATGAGCGGAAGAGATGCACTTGCAGAAATGGAAAGCCGTCTCTGTCCCTTAGGGGATTTGATCGTCAGCAGAAGCTCGTCTGCCTCCGGCTGTGCGATCTTTGCAATTCTTCCGTTTAAAAGCTGTTCTTTTAATTCGTGGACCAGATTGGCCACGACAATTCCGTCAAAAGCCATAAAAAAATCCTTTCTTTTGGTTGGTTTCGTTTAACTTGATTATTGTATCACAGAATTCGGACAAGTGGTACCTGAAATCGGGAATTTCTGGAGTGAAAGCTTGACCAAACAGCATAAATAAGAGTATACTGGTAACAGAATTTCAAGAAAATGACAGAGGACAAAGACATGATAAAAAGTATGACAGGTTTTGGACGATGTGAAATTCAAAAAGAGTCCAGAAAATTTACGGTAGAGTTAAAAAGTGTGAACCACAGATATCTGGATGTAAATATCCGGATGCCGAAAAAGCTGAATTTTTTTGAGACGGCGATCCGTACGCTTTTAAAGCAGTATGCCAACCGTGGGAAGGTAGACATTTTTATTTCCTGTGAGGATTTGTCACAGCAGCAGATGATGCTGAAGTATAATGCTGCACTGGCAGCGGAATATATGCGTTATTTCCGTCAGATGAGCGAGGAGTTTCACATTGCAAATGATGTGAAAGTATCTGCATTGTCCCACTATCCGGAGGTACTTACAATGGAAGAGCAGACAGAGGATGAAGAGATTCTCTGGAGCGGGCTCAAAGAGGCGCTGGAGGGAGCGTTTGGACAGTTTGTGGAAACCAGAGTTTTGGAAGGTTCTCACTTAAAAGAAGATATCCTTCAGAAGCTCTCCGGTATGGAATCACTTGTGGAACAGGTGGAAGCACGTTCTCCTCAGATTGTGGCAGAGTATCGTGCAAAGCTGGAAGAAAAAGTAAAAGAATTACTTGCGGACGCGCAGGTTGAAGAGAGCCGGATTGCAGCGGAAGTGATTCTGTTTGCGGACAAGATCTGTACGGATGAAGAAGTTGTTCGTTTGAAAAGTCATATCGCACATATGAGAAATACACTGGAAGAGTCGGAGGGAATCGGGCGTAAGCTGGATTTCATCGCACAGGAGATGAACCGGGAGGCGAATACGATTTTATCCAAGGCGAATGATCTGGAAGTTTCGAATTATGCCATCGGACTAAAGACAGAGATTGAAAAAATCAGAGAACAGATACAAAATATTGAATAACCAGGAGATAAAGGAGAAATTTTAAAGAGATGAATCAGAGAGGGATTTTGATCGTTGTATCCGGATTTTCAGGGGCAGGAAAAGGAACACTGATGAAAGAATTGATGAAGCGTTATGAGGAAACTTATGCACTTTCTGTTTCTGCCACCACACGAAATCCAAGAGAAGGAGAAGTGGATGGAAGGGAATATTTTTTCAAAACAACCGAAGAATTTGAAAAAATGATTGCGAAAGAAGAGCTGATAGAGTATGCTAGATACGTGGAAAATTATTATGGAACACCGCGTACCTATGTAGAACAGCAGCTGGAAGCGGGAAAAGATGTGATTCTGGAGATTGAGATTCAGGGAGCGCTCAAGGTAAAGGAACGCTTTCCGGACACATTGCTTTTGTTTGTGACGCCGCCGTCTGCCAAAGAGCTGCGCAGACGTCTGGTCGGAAGAGGGACAGAGACCATGGAGGTGATCGAGTCCAGACTGGCAAGGGCAGTGGAGGAGTCAGAGTACATGGATCAGTATGATTATCTGGTGATTAATGATGATCTGGATGTCTGTGTATCCGAGATGCATAAGATCATCCAGGGAGAGCATCAAAGAAGTTTCCGTAATGAGAGCTTTATTCAGAGTATGAAACAGGATTTAAAAGGGAATGTGAAAGGAGACAGATAGAATATGTTACATCCATCTTATACAGATTTGATGAAGGTCGTAAATCAGGACGTTGAGGAAGGGGAATCAAAGGTTGTAAACAGCCGGTATTCCATTGTTATGGCAACGTCCAAAAGAGCGAGACAGTTGATTGACGGAGATCTTCCGATGGTACATGCAAAGGCAGGAGAGAAACCTCTGTCAATTGCAATTGAAGAGATGAATGCAGGCGAACTCAAGATTCTGGCAGAAAACGCAGAAGAGGAATAGGCATAGAAAGAGAAGATAAGGGGCAGATGCCATATGGTATCTGCCTTTCTGACTGTTGAAAAAAGGAGAAAAATGAAATATGAATATACTTTTTATTTCCCTCGGGTGTGATAAAAATCTGGTGGACACAGAAGTGATGCTGGGGATGCTGGCATCCAGAGGATATCAGATGGTAGAGGAAGAGACACAGGCAGATGTGATCGTGATCAATACCTGCTGTTTTGTCCACGATGCCAAAGAGGAGAGTATTCAGAACATTCTGGAGATGGCAGAATATAAAAAAGAGGGCAGATTAAAAGCCCTGATTGTTACAGGATGTCTGGCACAGCGCTATCGTCAGGAGATTTTAGATGAGATCCCGGAAGTGGATGCAGTGCTTGGAACGACTGCATACGACAAGATTTTAGATGCGATTGACGAGGCACTAAAGGGGCACCATACACTGACATTGGCCGATACAGATCTCCTTCCGGAAGTGGAGACAAAACGTCTGGTGACTACGGGCGGTCATTTTGCGTATCTGAAAATCGCAGAAGGGTGCGACAAGCATTGTACGTATTGTATTATTCCAAAGATCCGTGGAAATTTCCGGAGTGTGCCGATGGAGCAGCTCCTGTCAGAAGCAGAATATCTGGCAGAACAAGGGGTAAAGGAACTGATTCTGGTTGCACAGGAGACAACCTTGTACGGAAAAGATCTTTATGGTGAAAAATCTTTGCACAAACTCTTGAGAGAGCTGTGTAAAATTTCAGGAATCCGCTGGATTCGAATTTTATATTGTTATCCGGAAGAAATTTATGATGAACTGATTCAGACGATTAAGGAAGAACCAAAAATCTGTCATTATCTGGATCTTCCAATCCAGCATGCCAATGATGAGATTCTCAAACGTATGGGAAGAAGAACGACAAAACAGGAACTGATAGATATCATCAGTAAGCTCAGGAGAGAAATTCCGGATATCGCGCTTCGCACCACATTGATCACGGGATTCCCGGGAGAAACGAAAGAGCAGCATGAGGAACTGATGGAGTTTGTGGATGAGATGGAATTTGACAGACTCGGTGTGTTTACTTATTCTCCGGAGGAGGATACTGCAGCTGCGAGGATGGAAGGGCAGATCGAGGAAGAAGTCAAGGAAGAACGCCAGGCTGAACTGATGGAACTGCAGCAGGAAATTGCGTTTGATACTGCGGAAAATATGGTCGGAAAAGAAGTGCTTGTGATGATCGAAGGAAAAGTAGCAGATGAAAATGCATATGTGGGAAGAACATACAGAGATGCGCCGAATGTGGACGGTTTGATTTTTGTTAACACAGAGGAAGAACTGATGTCCGGTGATTTTGCAAAGGTAAAAGTATCGGGAGCAGTGGATTATGATTTGATAGGAGGTCTTATCTGATGAATTTACCGAATAAACTGACGGTTCTGCGAGTGCTGATGGTACCGTTTTTTGTGCTGTTTATGCTGACAGATCTTGGTGGAGTGGCGAACAAATGGATCGCACTGGCGATTTTTGTGGTGGCCAGTCTGACCGATCTGCTGGATGGAAAAATTGCCAGAAAATATAATCTGGTCACAAATTTTGGAAAGTTTATGGATCCGCTTGCGGATAAACTGCTGGTATGTTCAGCAATGATCTGTCTGATCGAAAAAGGAAGTCTGGCGGCATGGATCGTGATCGTGATCATTGCCAGAGAGTTTATTATCAGTGGATTCCGTCTGGTGGCGTCTGACAATGGAATTGTGATCGCGGCAAGCTACTGGGGTAAATTCAAGACAGTCTTTCAGATGGCGATGGTCATTGTACTGATCATGGATCTGGGTGGTGCTTTTGATGTGATCGGGCAGGCACTGATCTGGATTTCACTGGCACTTACGATCATTTCACTGATTGATTATGTGGCAAAAAATATTCAGGTACTGACCAACGGAGGCATGTAAGATGTATACAGACTGGCTTTTAAAAATGAAGGAAAATGAAGCGCAGACGACATTGGAAGAGCGTGTGGTGGAATTGCTTGCTGAACACAAAATGACAGTCACTACAGCGGAATCCTGCACAGGCGGCCTGATCGCAGCAACGCTGGTGAATGTTCCAGGGGCATCTGACGTATTGAATGAAGGGTATATCACATATTCCAATGAAGCAAAGATACGTCTTGTAAACGTTTCCCCGGAGACATTAGAGCGTTATGGAGCAGTCAGTTCCCAGACAGCAAAAGAAATGGCGAATGGAGCAGCAAAGGCGGCAAAAGCAGAGGCTGCTCTAAGCGCTACGGGAATTGCGGGACCGGGAGGAGGAACAGAGGAAAAGCCGGTAGGTCTGGTTTATATCGGCTGTTCTGTGAACGGAAAGACAACTGCGAAAAGATGTGTTTTTGATGGAAACCGTATGGAAAACAGGCAGCATACAGTGGAAACTGCATTGGAAATGCTTGTGGAAGCACTGGAAAATCTGGAAAAATAGAAAGTGATAATTGACGAATGTCGGAATTTGTGAGAGAATGTAAACGAATACGGCGTTAAGAATTTATCAAAGCCGCAGAGGGAAACCTCAAATAATACACAATTACATATGTTGAAAGGAGTTTTAACATGATTTATTCACACGAAGTAGAAATGATGTGTCCGGTAGCTCAGGGAGCAAATCACGGACCAGCTCCAATCCCAGAAGAAGCAAAATGGGTGCAGGCAAAAGAAGTTAAAGATATCTCAGGACTGACACACGGTGTAGGCTGGTGTGCTCCACAGCAGGGAACATGTAAGCTGACACTGAACGTAAAAGAAGGTATCATCCAGGAAGCACTGGTTGAGACAATCGGATGTTCAGGAATGACTCATTCTGCAGCTATGGCATCTGAAATTCTTCCGGGAAAAACAATTCTCGAAGCTCTGAACACAGACCTTGTCTGTGATGCAATCAACACAGCTATGAGAGAATTATTCCTGCAGATCGTATACGGACGTACACAGAGTGCATTCTCTGAAGATGGACTTCCGATTGGTGCAGGACTGGAGGATCTCGGAAAAGGACTTCGTTCTCAGGTTGGTACAATGTACGGAACTCTTGCAAAAGGACCTCGTTACCTGGAAATGGCTGAAGGTTATGTAACAGGTATCGCTCTGGATGAGAATAATGAAATTATCGGATACAAATTCGTAAGCCTTGGTAAATTCACAGACTTCATTAAAAAAGGTGATACACCAAACGAAGCATGGGAAAAAGCACAGGGACAGTATGGACGCGTGGATGATGCAGTTAAGATCATCGACCCAAGACAGGAATAGGCGATAGGAGGACTTAAAATGGCTTTATTTGAATCATATGAAAGACGAATTGATAAAATCAATGCTGTATTAAACAGCTACGGAATTGCTTCTATCGAAGAAGCTGAAAAAATCACAAAAGATGCTGGACTGGATGTTTACAATCAGGTAAAAGGAATCCAGCCGATCTGTTTTGAAAATGCATGCTGGGCTTACATTGTAGGTGCTGCTATCGCAATCAAAAAAGACTGCAGAAGAGCTGCTGACGCTGCTGCTGCAATCGGAGAAGGTCTTCAGGCATTCTGTATCCCTGGATCTGTTGCAGACCAGAGAAAAGTAGGTCTTGGACATGGTAACTTAGGAAAAATGCTTCTGGAAGAAGAGACAGACTGTTTCGCATTCCTCGCAGGACATGAGTCTTTCGCAGCCGCAGAAGGTGCAATCGGTATTGCTGAAAAAGCGAACAAGGTTCGTAAAAAACCACTTCGTGTTATCTTAAATGGTCTTGGAAAAGATGCAGCAAAGATCATTTCCAGAATCAACGGATTTACATATGTTCAGACAGAGTATGACTACTACACAGGAGAATTAAAAGAGGTTTCCCGTACAGCATATTCTGACGGACTTCGTTCTAAAGTAAACTGCTACGGAGCAAATGATGTTCGTGAAGGTGTTGCAATCATGTGGAAAGAGGGAGTAGACGTATCTATCACAGGTAACTCTACAAACCCGACACGTTTCCAGCATCCAGTTGCAGGAACATACAAAAAAGAATGCATCGAAGCAGGAAAGAAATACTTCTCAGTTGCTTCAGGTGGTGGTACAGGACGTACACTTCACCCAGACAACATGGCAGCAGGACCGGCTTCTTACGGTATGACAGATACATTAGGACGTATGCACTCTGATGCTCAGTTTGCAGGATCTTCTTCTGTACCGGCTCACGTAGAGATGATGGGACTGATCGGCGCTGGTAACAATCCGATGGTTGGAATGACTGTTGCTGTTGCAGTAGCGATCGAGGAATCAGCAAAAGAAGGAAAATTCTAAGAAAATTGGCTTAGAATAAGGGACTGTTCAATTTGTATAAGTTTGTTTAGATTACACAATACATTCTAAAAAACAAAAAATAATACCAGTTGTGTACATTTTGTGTACCTAAGATATAAGTGGTACACAAGTACACAGCTGGTATTTAATAAATTAGAAGCATCCATTTAAAATTTCTACATTATTTTTTCTCATTTCTTCCATTACATGACTATAAACATTCAAAGTCGTTTCGATATTTTTGTGTCCCAATCTATCTTGGACATATTTAATATCTGCACCTGCGGCTAACAAAATAGAAGCGTGTGTATGTCTTAAAGAATGAAAGTCCCAATCAGGAAGATCTAATTGATAATGAACAATTCTTCCGCAATGTTGCATAATTCTAGGCTGTATATATCTACCATCCTGGTATCTGTTTAATGGGTTGAACTCAATATAATTATCTGGATTCAATTCATCATATTCGTCAGTAATTTCTAAATCTTTTGTTAAATACAATCTTGTATACATATCTCCATAGTAATCCATATCTTTTAACATCTGCTTTTTCTTTCGTAATAGTAAATTAAATGTTTCATCGTCCAAATCTATTGTACGTTTAGAATCATATTTAGGATTAGACAAATACCAAAAATTTTTAGTATCATTATGTTGTACTTGATGATTGATAAAAATTACTTTACTTTCTTCGTCAAAGTCTTTCATAATATCAAGAGCGAAAACTTCTCCTAGTCTTAATCCACACTTATATCCTAAAATAAGAGGAATGTGCTGTGAAGTTCCCTCCGGGAATCGATCTATAATTTTCTCAAATTGCTCCTTTGTTACAGGAACACGGACTTTTTTCCTAGTTGGAACTTTTGCTTTTGCTGTTGCCATGGGTAGCTCAACTTCTTTCATAGGGTTTGATTTTAGAAATTGATATTTTGATACCGCATGTTTAAGACTTTTATTTAAAATTCCTTTTATACTGCTCAAAGTATTTCTCGAAAATCCCTCATTAAATTTATCGTTTATAAAATCTTGAAGAATAATTGGTGTCAACGAAGTTATTCGATATTTCCCTAGTACCGGATCAATATAAAGTCTAATTTTTTTACGGTATCCATGTACTGTCTGTGGATTCAAATTCACATCACAATATTGCTCCAACCATATCTCAAGATAATCATGAAGAGATATATCATTTTCTTTTACGACAATTCCTGCGTTATCGTAATCCGCTTTCGCCTTTGTGCCCGCTTCCAATGCAGCACCCTTTGTGTCAAAACCACTTTTAGATATTCGTTGCCTTTTGCCTCCTACTTTTGCAATTTCAAATATATACTGCCACTTTTTGCCACGTTTAATTGCTCGTACTTCAGCCATTTTGCACCTCCAAACATATATTCGTATACACATTATACACGAATTAGTACCATTTGTAAAATGAAGGATACAAAAAGGTAAAAAAATGGGTAGAAGAGGAATTAACCTCAACTACCCATAAAATAATAGTTATAATTAACTAACCGTTATGTATAAAGATATCAACGCTTTCTTAGATAGATGTAGTATCTTTCCTGTTTAGAACCGCCATCAGTCTCGCGTACCACGGAGCGCTTGGACTCCATTTGTAGCACGGCATATCTTTTCCGTTGTTGTCCTTGTAAATCTGCTGAACGATTTTCAGCTCGTCCGGATGCGCCAATGTGATTACTTTTTGACCGTCAAAATAATACACTGCACCTTTTCCCTCTACTGTAAATAAACATTTCATCTCTTCTTCTCCTTCCTGTTCGATTCCTGTATTCTGGTTATTTTTTTGTTCGCTGCATGCAGACGCTCTACTGTCAATCGCCTTTGCAATCAGCTCCGCAATTCCTTTTGTACCTAAATTTCGATACCGTGCTACATCACCTGTGCCAGTGCAGAATAATGTCTCCACGATCATGCCAGGCATATTAGATGCATTCAGATCATGGTATCCCGAACTGTACTTTACACCACGGTTAGCAAATCCTTTATTTGCGAAATTCTGGCAGATATTGCTTGCGATCGTGTTCATTGTCTGGTTAGATGCATCGTATAACCACACCTCTGTACCGCCAGCTGATTCCGCTCCTGCCGCATTCATGTGCAAGGTGACATAGATATCGCACCCCGCACTATTCGCCTTATTTGTGCCGTCAGACAGCTCACCAGACACATTGGATGCGTTGGAATTACAATCAACCACAGTATGACCGACAGCCTGTAACATTGGTGCGAGCTCATTGTAGATCTTCCGCACTTCTACCTGCTCATCGATCAGACCGATTGCTCCTTTACAATTTGGGGAATGCCCTCCCCTTAAGCCAATTTTCATTCTTTTTCTTCCTCCTGATTTTCCGTTTCAAATGCCTTTTCCAGTTCCTCTGCGGATACTCTACCAAATTCGTTCTGTTCGCTCATGTTCTCACCTCCTTGTGCGATGTCGCACAATAAAAGAGAGCCTGTTTCCAAGCCCTCTGAAATTATCTACTTATATGTAAGCGCCCTCTCTGAATCTCCTGTGCCCGGTGTCGTTGGGTCTACCACTACACCAAGGATTGCCAGCACTGCAAAGAGTGCATTGATTACAGTCAATAACTTATCTCCAAGGTCTCCAAGGTCGATGGTAAGACCAAACACTGCCGCAATTGCCTGTATCAACAGTAAGATTGCCGGGATCAGCGCCACCCAGAATGCCTTGTTTTTGATTCTTACAATCCAATTGATTTTTTTCATGGTTCTACCTCCTTTAAAAAAGCATTGCTGCTACTGCACCGATAATAGCTCCAATGAGAGCGGTAACAACCCCATCCCATCTCTTAGCTGGTGTCTGCTCAAGATGCGTCACCTTTGCGGTGAGTTGTACCAACGTCTGGTTCATGAAGCCGACCTCTTTGGTTAGCCCTACCATTTCTTGTGCCAGTTGATGTACCACGCTCACAACGTCCTCTGCTTCTTTCATTCGATGCTTTAATGAGCCGATTTCTTTTCCGTGCTCTGCAAGTTTCACTTCTACTTCATTTTCTGTCATGTTTTCCCTCCGGTTTTTAAAGTATAAAAATAAGACCATCACGGTCTTGCTCTGATCTCCATATTCGCCACCTATAAAAATGTCTAAACAGTCTGTACTTCTGCGTAAGTTGTCTCCGCCAGAAGTGTCAGAGTTGCGTATTCCTCTTCGCTGATTCGGTTCATAGCGAAATAGACATCCAGTTTTGCAACCGCTTCATCCTTTGTGTTGTAAAACTTCTTTTCAATCAAATTTGTCATTAATTTTACGATTACTGTGTTATTCATGTGCTTCCTCACTTTCTAAGTTGTTTAAAATGTTATTCATGTCATTTTCTATCATTGTTGCCTGTGTTTCCATAGGCATTAAAGATAGCAGATTTGCTGTGTCAGCCTGGTATTGTCTTAATATACTTGCCACTTTTGCAGACACTTTTCCATCAATGTAGTTCTTTGTATCCGCCGTATATGTTACTTTAATATCGGGGTCAAGCTCCCCTCCGTCCGCTGTGATGACTGTGGTAGGGCAGTAGGTTTTTAATGCTCGGATAGCGTTTTGTTCGGATTGTGGTAGGGGGACGAATTCGGTTTCCTCAGTTTTGTAAACCATTGTTAATGGGTTATTTTCCATCCACTTAATAAACTCTTCTTTTGTCGCAATATCCGTATTAAAATACTGTGATTGCATACTTGGTTGATCAGAGTAGCGGTATAATTCTCCGGTATTATACGATCCATCCACATTTTTAAATTGCTTACAATAAGATGTTTGATAACCTTTTATCTTTTTTATGTTGGTTACAGTATACGTATACACACCATTACTGTGGTTTTTATAAAGTTTAAAACCATACGGGAACAAATCTGTCCGGGATGGTCGTATGTCTGTATCGATTGCCGACTGATACAACCACCCAATCTGTCCGTCCTGCTCAACCAGTTTATCCCATTTTGTAATAGGACGGTCGGAAGTTAAAACAACCGACTCTTTCTCAGTATACGGAGAACTTATATCAACTTTTTTAATAAAGTCATATGCAACATAAGCATTATCGGTATTAAGAATGTTAGCATTAACTCCTTGGTACAAAAATAATCCATCTACGGTCACAGTGAATGTATAACCTCTATATAATGAGTTCGGCAATCTACAGATACCGCTTACAACGCCAGTGCTGCTAATCGGATATCCTCTGGAATTATAATAAGCATAAAGTTGTCCAGAATTAGCAAATGTTCTTTCTTCATTCAATATACATACATTCACAACAGCAGATTT
Organism: Mediterraneibacter gnavus ATCC 29149; assembly: GCF_008121495.1. Lineage (NCBI taxonomy): Bacteria > Bacillati > Bacillota > Clostridia > Lachnospirales > Lachnospiraceae > Mediterraneibacter > Mediterraneibacter gnavus. The sequence goes on from NZ_CP043051.1 coordinate 2,956,330, forward strand.
TACATCAACATAAATTCTATACGTTTTACCTTTTTCTAATGGAAGAGGTCTTATTTTGTCGGCATATGAACCTTTTTGCAAATAGCCACAGTTACTTACCTTCACATCCACTTCATACTTCTGCTTCTCATCATTCCACTTTCCGACACTCTTGATTTCCTGCGGATATTCTGGGCTTGGGGATGGTTTACCGCCTGTATAGGGTTCGTAGGAATCCAACTCAGTCTCCTCCCTAATCATCGGTAGAATTTCTAGCGGGTTTTCTGTTTCTATTCTGACCTCAATAGTTTCTTCTTTATCAATTTTAAAATTAAACTTGTTAGTAGCAGTCCATCCATTCGTAATGTTGCTTTTGTCTTCGTGTAATATATACAAGTTCTTTGACGTTTTTGAGCTATATACATAGTTTCCAATCTGCAATTTGAGATTTGTCTTGCTTTTTCCCTCTGCATAGATCGAAAATTTGTCCGGAAGCAAATTCTTCCCAGTAGTCTGCACCTGCTCCGTCTTCCCACCAAGCTCCAACCTCTTATTTACTCTCTCAGCACTATCCGGTATCACAAGTGGGCTTTCTCCACTCATGGTGTTTATAATTGCAATACCATCTCCGCCACCACTAGCGACTTCTCCAGGCACTACATTACCATCTTCTCCGATCACAAGAGCTTTACCCTTGTTCTCGATCCCCTGCTGTTTGTCCAGCTTAGTCTCCATCTGCGTTGTAAAGTCTTCCGGAATAGACTGCAATACCTCTGCGCCTTTATCCTGTACTTCCTTGATCTGCTTCGCTCCCTCTGCGACAATTCTATCAATTTGTTCTTGAGGGGAGGTTGTTATTTGATTCCAATGTCCATTTGTATATCTCCACAATATAGATGTTTCAATTACGAAATAAAAAGAATCAATAGGTGCAAGTAAATCATTACGTTGTTCTTCTGTTTCTATGGTTTGTATTTGCTCATAAACCGTACGAACTCCATGATTATCTAATATAATCTTCTTTTTATCGTAAACGAAAATAAGTTGCCCATCCTCAGGTGGGAGAGTAGACAACTTAGATTCAACTGTGGAGTATGCCTTTAATATAGTTTTTGTTTCAGCTTTTGCCATAATTAGCACCTCCGATTCTTATATATTTTTATAGTTAAAATTCTGTAATAGACAATTTATCATCTGTATAGGCTTTGCTTTGCTTAATAGCGTCGTTGATTTGGTCGGTTATATCTACTCCTCCTGATCCTACCGCACGTTTTACATAATCAACAACTGTTCCAGACTCACCTAAATCGCCAACTTTTGTATTCAAGGCTTCATTGGCAGCCTGCGCAGCTTCAGACAGAATTCCAGGTTTTGCAGCAGAAATCTTAGAATCAACAGTTGCAGCATCTACTTTTGTATTGACATTATCTTTGATAACTTTCAGTTTTCCGTCAATGTCAGTCTTTGTGTATGCATCCTCAATACCATATCCAGCTAATGTTGTGGCTTTGTCTGCTTTACCATCAACAGTATTTTTAAGAGCATCTACTTTACTTTGTGCATCTGTAGATGCCTCATTCAGTAATTCAGTTTGAGTCTTAGTGTATGTATCAAGTTTATCCTTATTTGCATGTTCATGTGCTTTTGCGATTGCTTCATTCAGAGCAGAGATATTTACTTTGGAAGATTTGATAACCTTTCCGGTAGCACCGCTCATTACAACGATCTCGCCTTCAATAGCAGAAGGATCGGCACTCGTAACAGCACCGTCAATGTTAGACTGCAACACGATTCCATCAGCATTAGATACAGATTCAACATTGTAATCTTTTACGATAAGAATTAAATCACCGATTTCACACTTCTGTCCAAGATATGTTCCGGCGAGAGCAACAACATATTTCTGTCCAGCTTTATATGCTTCATCAGGGAATGGATGGTCTTCATCAATTACAATCGGAACCTCAGATTTTGCAGCATTTACAATCGATTCTGCATATTCCTTTGTTGCAATATCTTTTCCTTCTAATTTCAGTGTTCCTGTAAAGTTTGCATTTGCAATATTTGCTTTTAGGTTAATGTCACCCTCAAGTTTTGTGATGCGTTTCTGGAAGTCTGTAATAGAAGTAGATACATCCTCGAATACTTTTACCCATTTTGCTCCATCCCAGATATAACCTACATTTGTATCAATGTAGATAATTCCCTGTTGCTGACCAGATTCAGGTCTTGTACCAACAACTACGTATTGTTTCATTGCGGACGGATCAGCTCCTACTGCTTCAAGAGTACAATTACCATTTGTTCCCTGTAAAACATAGGCTTTATATTTTCCATTCACTTTTGCAGTAATAATCTGACCTGCATAAGCATTTGGTTGTTTTGCATATGTAGATGCTGCTTCTTGGGTATCATGAACGGAAGAAGAGTCTAAAGCCAGTGGGTTCGCTCTGGAATAGGCTTTAACCACAGTCAATAATTCTTGTTCTTTATAATTTGCCATAATTTAATTTCTCCTTTCAGTTTATCCGATTGCAAAAGTGAAGTTCATAGGTGCCGCTGCGGGAACGCTTAAATTATAGACATAGCAGTTATAATCCTTTAATCCATTCTGTCCGCCTCTAGCATCAGCAACTTGAATCGTAGATTTTGTGAAAGAAGACAGCATTCCTTTATCTCCAAGATCATCGTAAATAACCTGTGTAAGTGTTCTTGGTTCTGGTAATGCGAATACGATATTCTGTTGACCAGTTTCTACTTTCATAGAAATTTTAGCCCCAGATCCAATATTAAGTCTCTTGTTTGATAATTTACGAACTGTATCAGAAGTAGGAGACTCAACTTTCCCGACTCCGCTTCCCCAGAATGAATTACGTCGTCCAGTGAATACATATCCTCCTGATGAAACAGTTCCCGCTTTGATTTGACCATCTGGAGATGGATTACCAAGGTTATCATTCTTAATTGCTCCATCTTTATAAGTAGCAGAAGCAGTAAAAGTCACTGTTTCATCACCGATAACGATTGCTTCACCTACATAATCAAGAGGAGATGTCGTTCCGTCTTTGACACTTTCGGCTCCTTTTTTAATGGAAATAGCAGTTAATTCACCGGCATCATTTTTATTAAATGTAGCTCTAATTTTTGGTGTAACAGATGTTCCGGCTTCAACAGTATCGGCAGCAGTTCCTGCGTTGTTAACTAAAGTAACACTAGGTTTTGTATAAGTAGCCGGAATTGATTTCTGGGTAATCAGATTAAGCAGACCATCCATATCAATTTCTTTTGGAATCGTCTGTCCTGCCTTAAGAGCGCCGAGATCTGTTCCTTTCAACGTGTACTCTTTAGATGATTTGGATTTCAGAAACTTTGTTTCTCCATTTTTGTTAATAAATGCAAGTTCATCAGTGTCGCTTGTGACAATGAAATCATTTGCATCCAGTTTTCCGGATGTTTTTGCTTCCTCAATTTTCCCCTTTTCACCTGTTGCAAATTTTACTTTTAAATCTGCCATGAGTTGTACCTCCTTAATTTTTCGTATATAAAAAGACGATAGAATGTTCTATCGCCTAAACTAAAATTCAACCATGTCAAAAGAGCCTCCGTCATCTTGGTCTTCTCCTATAACAGTAACTTCGTCTCCAATTGGAATATGGTTTGACAACAGCTGCAGTGTTTTCCCATTTTTAATTTGAATATTATCTGCCTTTGTTTTATCGTATATATCGGCAATTTTATCCAGAGCTGAAATCTTATTCTGTAAATCAGAAACAATCTGATCAACAAATTCAAGAGATTCATCTGGGACGAAAGAGTAGTAGTCTTTTAGAGGAGAAATTTTAATTACAAGTTCTCCAGTATGTACTACGAACACTTTTTTTACTTCCATATCTGTTTTTGTGAATGTCAACCGAATTGTAATGTCCCCAGCATATTGCGTTAATTCTGTATCTACTGGCAGAACATATCGAATGTGTTCTTTATACAATTCAGCATCTTTTTTTAAAATTTCTGCGTGTGGAACATTTGCTTGATCCACGTATTTTAATGTGGCAGTAAACTCATTCAAGTCCAATTCTCCATAATTCGGAGGGATTAAAATTTGAATTTTATCTGCTAATTTTTCTCTTTGATATAGTGTTGTGACGACAGTAGCAGTGAGGGATTTGTCGTCATTCATAATTATTGTGTAAATTGTGATCACCTCGTTTCAAATAAAAAACAGTCTATATTGACTGTCATTAAGCTATACTGTATGCGAATGTAACATGTCGTTCCAACATCCCGGTATTATCTGTAACAAAGCTAATCCTACCATTGTTTGATATTTGAATTCGTGTTGAGGCACCATATGTAGAGTTAGATGTAACATTTTGTGCAGTAGCAAAAACCGTTCCATAAGGTCTAAATCCATCAGGAATAGTTATTTCGGATATAGTTGCACTTTTGCTTGTGCCAGTAGCTCCAGTCCAAAAAATATTACATACACAAATCGATCCGAGTTTTACTAATCTTACATTCATGGAATTTCCCCAAGGTTGTCCATATAAGTCTCTTGTTTCAACTGTAAGAACACCATTAATTTGTTCTTTTAAAACTCGTCCTTGATTTGCACTTAAAGGAGCAGTTGCCGAGCTGGAAGTTAAATTATCAACAATATCAGACCTGTCTATTTTCCCCTCAAGTTTTGACAACACTTGTGAATTATTTTCTTCAATCGTATTAAGCTTTGTATTCATAGACTCTAAGAATTCTGCAACAAATACCTCTTCACTATCACTGTTTCTGTTTATCATGATATCGCCGTCAATCTGCAATTTTGCCCTATCTGTCTGATTGAAATCAGGAACTCGATTTATGGCAACAGTACCATCTTCATAAACAGACAGTGGCGCAACACCTTGAGACAAAGATGGATTGATTACTACTTCAGAAAACCTATCTTTAAACTTAAATTGGAAATCATAAGATTCTCCCTTTTCTAGTGTTAAAAAATTAGAATTTATTATTATTTTCTTATAATCACTTCCATCAATTCCGCCATCTTGAATATTAGTTATGGTAGTCCATGATAAAGGCATACTTGTTCCAGTCCTACAATATCTATAATAAGAAGTAAAAGATGTGTTATATCCGCTTACCCTAGAGATATTACAAACAACATTTAAACTTACTTCCTTTTCAAAATTTCCTAGTCTTTTCAGCTCAAATGTAGCAGCAAGTGGAACATGATAATCAATTACTTCAAAAGCGTTTTGCTTTACTACTGGCGAAGAAGATATTCCACGCGCATCTACAGCATAAACAGATATAGAGTATCTTCCATATTCAGTAATCGCTCCAAGATCGATCAATACATCTGATTGTGATTCCTGTGCTTCATATGTTCTGCTAAAACTATTGTTGTTGCCACCGGAAATGGTGCATACATATTTACTAATTGTAGAAACAGAAGAGTGAGCTTTGTTTGATGTGCTAATTTGAACTTGCATACATGGTATATTCGCAAGAGCTTTGCTAGAGCCAATAATATTTGACACAGAATAGTTAATATTACTATACGAGTAATTTGTAAATACAGGTGCTGTAGAAGAAATATTCAATTGCATTGTCGCAGAATATTGTTGATATGGTGTTTCTACTCCGTTGATATGTAAGTTCTGCACAATAACAACAGTAATCCACTCTTTAAGACCAGCAAGTTTGTAAATTTTATTTTTTTGATCAGATGTGAGAGTTATAGATACATAACTTGACTGTATATTTTTCTTTTCCGCAAAGTAATTGTTATCATCTTTTGAACCAACATATAAGTATACTGACGATGTTGGGGTAGTTCCGGTAAAATATAGATTTATAGGAGAGTTTATATTTAAATTGAAGTCACCCGTGATTGACGGATATCCAATAGAATGTTCAATATATCCACTATTTGTCCATAAGCTTGTTCCAGTTTTTTTGACACGAATTTGAAACCTATAATTTCTGTTTGGTGTAACTACATATGTAATTGATCCGGTTTTGCCAGAAACAGAGAATTCTTTAAGCTTTGTGTCGCCGTCATATAAGTGTAATGCGTTAATATTATCAGATGTAGCCCAATTAAACCCAACAGTCGTTCCTGAAGTAGAATTGTTTTTTTCAAATTGAGTAATCTTTACATTTCTATCAATATGTTTTCCAAAATATGCATTACGAATCTGTCCAGTTCCACCTAATTCCGCAGCCGTTGGGGACACTGATGTTCCAAAGTACATATCACCAAACATTGTAAAACTAAGATCACCATTTGCATCATGAGGAATATCTGTGAATGTTTTTCGTCCAATTTCAACCCATACATTCTGACCAACATTGAGATCAAAAGTCCAAGTAACATTTCCTGTATTATATCCAGTTCCCTCTATCGCAATTCTATACCATGCGCTTCCTTCACGGTTATATCCCCAATAAGAATAATCAGTTCTCCTAAAATACAGAGCAATTGTTATGTTGGACGTGTTTTGAGCCGCATTTACAGTCTCGTTAATAACGTCAATTCTTTTTTCGTATCTTCCTGCCAAACTTTATCACTCTCCAATCTATATAAAAAGATGTCATGCTGTACACGACATCTTAAAACTTTTATTAACTTGAACCACCTGTTTTTACAAATGCAATTCCATTTCGTGTAATACTATTATTATCTTGTACTGTCAAAGGAATCATTTTTAATGTTGGCAACTCTACCCCTCTGTCTGCATATACACGGGATGTTTTTGTGGCATCTTCTTGCATCCAGAAAACTTTATTACCGTTATACCATCCTTCAAATCCATTTGTTGTCATTTGTGTGCTTCTTGAAGTAGATGGGTTTAATACTTGCACGCCTTTTCCGTCAATCGTTACATTTATTTGTTCGGAAGACACACCATCGTTATACATTCCATATTTCTTAAAAACACCTTGCCAACCAGAAGCAGATTGCTGAATAGCAGATGATATCTTCTGATCAGTCGTCTCGTCAATTCCTTCGATGATACCTGTAATTTTTCCTAACTCAACATTGAACGAAGTATTCAAGGAGTCTATTGCATTGTTCAGTGCAGATTTTGCATTTTCCAAGTCTTGCGATATTTTTTGAATATTTACGTTGAATCCATTTGCACTTTCCTTAATTTCAGTTCTTAAATTCTCCTCTACGTTTTGAATTGTAGTATTTATCCCTGCTATATTCTGTTGAACAGAAGAGAAGTTATCATTTATTATAGTATCATTTATATAATAAGTTTTCCCGCTAGGATCCTCTTTGTATCCTCCACTTTGCTGATATCTTGAATCATATAAAGTGAACCAAGTCTTGCCATCCGTGGAAACCTGTAATCGATGATTGAATATCTTTACCGCATCTAATTCTGCACTTGTAAGAGGATATTCATGCCAAATTGTTATATAATCAATGTCATTTTTAACCTGTCCTAAATCTAATTCTAAACATTTCCATCCAGTTTCTGCTTCAATATATTTCGATGTATCACCATCTGTATATCTTTCTGGATATTGGATAGTAATTGCAGAGCCATCTTCATCTTTGCAAATTGGGATAATTCCATTTGCAATGTTTACATTTTTAGAAAATACATTTATTTCAGTCCATCTATTTTGGTTATCCAAATTACTGCCATTTAACCAATCTCTAATGTAGCGTATAGCAGTAACATGATTTTTCCCAACTGTATGTATGATATTGTCTGCAGACAAACTTATTTCCGCTTTTAAATCATTTTTTGTGTCTTCAACTTTTTGATTTATTTCTCCGGCTGTACTTTCAATTTTACTTGTTAAATTTTTCTCTGTATCTTTTACAGTTTGTTCTATTTCTCCTGCACGTATTGACAGTTGCGATATTTCTTTTTCCATATTTCCAACTGTCAGATCGATACGCTCTGCTGTTTGTTTTATTTCAGATTTTAAACCGATAATTTCTTCCGCATCATCCTCTGGTGCAGGAGTCCAAGAAGTATCAATCGTACCTCTTGATAAGTATGCTTCGTAAAAAAATGTCGTGCTGTTTATCGGAGGTGTGATATCTATATTCTTATTTGATACATCTGATACCTTTTTAACTTTTACAACTTTTGTCCACTGGGAATTTGACTCTGACGTGATTATTTCTCCAAATACGTTGATAGAAATTGTACATGGTGTATTCGTCTTGTGCCAAATCACAAAAACATAGCTATCAGGCTCAGTAATTAAATTTGATAATCTATAACTATTCTGTTCACTGTCTATAGATAATTTTAATACCGTGTCTTCAATTCCATATGGATTAGTCATTTTAACAGATTCAAAATTAGCCAATCACTCACCTCCTAATAATTTTTATATCTTAACAAGACCATATGAATTAAAAATTAAATCTTTAGAATTTCGAATTAAATTTCGACATCCTATATCAACTGTCTGATCAGAAATAACGTTGATTGTATATCTGTCTAACTCATCTGTCTTGTCGAGTTCTTTATATAAAACACATTGAATTTTTGTTACGTTATCTGATTTTGGGGTATATACAATCTCTGACTGTTTTACGGATGAGAAGTATTTTTCTGTAAAAACTCCACCATCTGATTCCAGAATTTGAAAAGCCCCGTTATATTTTTTCTGAGATAAATTTCCTTCTCTGTAAAACGAAGAAAATTTAATTGTT